>NZ_JBIAHA010000020.1:0-24241 GCF_042870175.1 Streptomyces sp. NPDC006643
TACGTACCGGGCGACTCGATCGGGCCCGTGCCGGCGAGCCGCGCCGTGCCCCCCGCCCCCCCCCCCCCCCCCCCGGGGCCCCCCCCCCCCCCCCCCCCCCCCCGCGGGGCCCGGGGGGGGGGGCGGGGGGGGGGGCGGGGCCCCCCCCCCACTGCTCGGGTGGGCCCCGGGCCGGCGGACGCCGGCCCGGGGATCAGTGGCACCGCCACCCGGTCGTGGCCGGACCCCGGTCGTTCCGCGGTCGGCCGACGGGTGGCCGAACGGGTGGCCTGAAGACGGCCTCGGTGACGCGGGACGCGATGAGAGAATGCCTTGTCAGGGACATGCCTTTCTGTGCGATAGGTCCCGCTCAATTCCCCACTCCTCCCGGGAGGAAGACGTGAGTACTACGCGCACCAGCCCCCTCAGACGCACCACCGAACGCTTACGGCGGCCCGTGACCGCCCTGGCCGCACTCGCCCTGTCAGCCGCACTGGGGCTCGGCGGCACACAGGCGGCGCAGGCCCAGCCACGGACGTTCAGCGCCGCCGAACTCGCAGCCGCGAGCGACGCCGTCCTGGCCGCCGACATCGTCGGCACGGCATGGGGCGTCGACCCGGCGACCGGCACCGTCCTGGTCACGGTGGACGAGCGCGTGTCGGCCGCGGACATCGCCGAACTGCGCGAGAGCGCCGGCGCACGGGCCGACGCCCTCACCTTCGAGCGCACCGCCGGCACCCTGCGCCCGCACCTCCAGGGCGGCGAGCCGATCTGGGGCGCCGGCAGGCGCTGCACCGCCGGATTCAACGTACGGTCCGGCAGCACCGACTACTTCGTGACGTCGGGCCACTGCACCCAGGGCGTCTCCAACTGGAACGCCAACTCGCAGCAGGGCACGCCGATCGGCCCGACCGTGGGAACGAGCTTCCCGGGCAACGACTTCGGCATCGTCCAGTACGCCAACCCCGCGGTGCCCCGGCCCGGAACGGTCAACTGCAACGGCACCATCATCGACATCACCGGCTCCGCGAACCCCACCGCCGGTCAGTCCGTCTCACTGGCCGGCGCCACCAGCGGCTGCCGCGGCGGCGGCAGCATCACCGGCATCAACGTCACCGTCAACTACGCCGCCGGCGCCGTCAGCGGGCTCTTCCGCACCAACCTCTGTAGCGAACCCGGCGACAGCGGCGCCCCGTTGTTCACCCCCACCGGGAACGGCACGACGGGACTGGCCCTCGGAGTCCTCTCGGGCGGCACCGGCAACTGCACCTCGGGCGGCACGTCCTTCGCCCAGCCGATCAACGAAGTCCTCGCCATCTACGGCGTCGCCCTCACCTGACCCACCCTCGCCCGGCCCACCCACACCCGGGCGGGCCGGGCGAGCCCACGTCCACCCCGTGCGCCGCCGCGACAAGTCCACTTCCGGGTGTACTTCGAGGAGTTGAGGCGACGCCGGTCAGGCCGGGGGCCGGGGGTCCGCCGGGTCGGGGGCGGGGTGGAGGGGGAAGATCTGGTCCAGGCCCAGGACGCGCATGGTGCGGGCGGTGGGGGCGGGGACGGCGGTCAGGGTGATGTCCGCGCCCAGGGCGTGGGCGCGGTTGCGGGCGGCGATCAGTGCGGTGATGCCGCTGGAGTCGCAGAAGGTCAGGTCGGCCAGGTCGATGGTCAGCACGTGCCCCGGTCGGACGGGGGCCGCGTCGACCGCGGTGTGGAACTGGGCGGCGCTCTCGTTGTCGAGGTCCCCTCGCACGCGGATCACCGGTCCCGCGGGGGTTTCGCGGGTGGTGAGGGTCAGAGCGGTGATCATGTGGAGTCGCTCTCTGTGTGTGCGGCGGGAAGGCCCAGGGCGAGCAGGGCGGTGTCGTCCTCCAGGCCGTCACCGAAGCTCTCCAGCAGTCCGGTCAGGGCGGTGACGACCTGCCCGGCTTCGGCGGGGGCGAGGGACTGGGCGAAGGCGTGCAGGTCGTCCTCGCTGTAGCGGGGGCCGGCCTTGGTACGGGCTTCGGTGAGGCCGTCGGTGTAGAGCAGCAGCGTTTCACCGGGGTGCAGGGTGGTGGTCGCGCTGGTGAAGTGCGGACGGGGCATGACGCCGACAAGCATGCCGCCGGGGGTGTGGATCTGCTCGGCGGTGCCGTCGGCGCGCAGCACCAGCGCCGGGGGGTGACCGCCGGAGGCGAGCGTCACGTCGAAGGTGCTGTCGCGTGGGGTGACAGTGCCGGCGACGACGGTGCAGTAGCGGGGGTCCTCCCCGGTGTAGCGCTCGTACAGCACGGTGTTGAGCAGGTCCAGCGCCGAGGCGGGATCGGGGGCGTGCAGGCACGCGGCGTGCAGGGTGAAGCGGACCAGCGAGGTGACCGAGGCGGCCTCGGGGCCCTTGCCGCACACATCGCCGAGGAAGAAGCCCCAGCGCCCGCCGCCGAGCGCGAACAGGTCGTAGAAGTCGCCGCCGAGTTCGTCGGCCGAGGCCGTGTGGTAGTACGCGGCGGCCTGCGCGCCCGGTACCCGGGGCAGTGACGGGGGCAGCAGGCTGCGCTGGAGCACCGCCAGAACCTGCCGCAGGCGGCTGCGTTCGGCATCGGCGATCTGGCGGGCGGCTTCGGCTTCCGCGTGGGCCTGCTCGGCCTCCTTCCGGGCGCGCAGCAGTTCGTTCTCGTAGGCGCGGCGGTCGCGGGCGTCGAAGATCGTGGTGCGGATCAGCAACGGCTGTCCGTCCGTGCCGGTCTTGACCTGCGAGGTGACGAGCACCGGCAGGCGGGCGCCGTCGGCGGCCTTGAGTTCCAGGGCGATCCCGGAGACCTGGCCCTGCATCGCCAGCAGCGGCGCGAAGTGCGTCTCGTGGTAGAGCCTGCCGCCCACGGTGAGCAGGTCCGAGAAGCGTTTGCGTCCCACCAGCAGGCCGCGGGGGTAGCCGAGCCAGTCCAGCAGCGTGGTGTTGATCTTCGCGATCCGGCCGTCCATCAGCGTCGACAGGTACCCGCACGGCGCGTTGTCGTACAGGTCCTCGGTGCTGTCCTCCAGCAACGCGGAGAACTGCGCCAGCCCCGCCTCGTCCACATCCTCGCCCGCGGCGTCCGCGCCCGCCGGGCCTACCGCGCCGCCGGTGCCGGCGGCGGGCTCGGGATCGCCGCCGGCGGTCTCGCCCGTCACGCGGCGGCGCCGGCGAACTCCACGATGGCCCGCGTGGTGGCCTCCGGCGCGCTCAGCTGCGGACAGTGCCCCGTGGCGTCCAGAGTGACCAGCCGGCTGTCGGGGATCGCGGCGTGCACGTACGCGCCGACCTCCCGGGGCGCGATCATGTCCTGCGCGCACTCCAGCACCAGCGTGGGCACCGTGACCAGGGCCAGCTCGGCGCGGGAGTCCGACAGGAACGTGGTACGGGCGAAGACCGCGGCCATGGCCGGGTCGGTGGCGCAGAAGCTGTTGGTGAGTTCCTGCCCGAGTTCGGGCCGCTCCGGATTGCCCATGATCGCCGGGGCCATCGCCGCCGACCAGCCCAGATAGTTGCTGTCCAGCGAATCCAGCAGTTCCTCGATGTCGTCGGCGCTGAATCCACCGGTGTAGCCGGCCGCCGGGTCGTCTATGTAGCGGGGAGAGGGCGCGACCATCACCAGCCTGGAGACCAGCTGGGGCCGGCGGGCCGCGGCGAGCACCCCGACCATCGCACTGACCGAGTGCCCCACAAAGGTGATGCCGGTCAGGTCCAGCTCGTCGCAGACGTCCAGCACGTCGGCCGCGTAGCCGTCCAGGGACGCGTAACGCTGTGCGTCCCAGGCGGACGGATCGGAGCGTCCTGAGCCGACGTAGTCGAACAGCACCACCCGGAATCGCTCGGTCAGTGCCGGCAGGACCAGACGCCACATGTTCTGGTCACAGCCGAAGCCGTGCGCCAGCATCACCACCGGCCCGTCGGACCGCCCGGTGACCGTCACGTTGTTCCTGCCGATCACGTCCATGTCAGCATCGTGCCACGGGTGCGAGAAGACTGACGTACGAGGCCCGTCCCCCACCGCGCCGGAGCCCTCGCCGCAGCGAGACGGCTCGTGCCGAGGTCAGACGGCCGACCAGCCGTCGTCGACGGGGAGGACGGCGCCGTTGACGAAGGCCGCCTGGTCGGAGGCGAGCCAGAGGATCGCGGCGGCCTGTTCGTCGGCGGAGCCGAGGCGGCCGATGTTGGCGCCGACGAGGCTCCTGATGACGCCCGGGCCGTGCGCGTCGGGACGGGCGTCGACGCCGATACCGGTCGCGGTGGGGCCGGGCGCGATCATGTTGGTCCGGATGCCCCGCTTGCGGTACATCACGGCCAGGTTCTTCACCAGGCCGGTGATCCCGTGCTTGGCGGCGGTGTAGGCGGCTCCGGCCGCTCCGCCGCGCAGGCCCGCCTCGGAGCCGGTGAAGACCAGGCACCCGGATCCGGCCGTCAGCATGTGCGGGAGTACGGCGCGGGTGAGGAGGAAGGGAGCGGTGAGGTCGACCCGCAGCACCCGTTCCCACTCGGCGTCGTCGGTCTCGTGCGCCGCCGACATACGGTCCATCACTCCCGCGTTGTTGACCAAGACGTCGATCCCGCCGAACTCCGCCACCGCGCGGTCCACCACCGCGTCCACCGTGTGCTGCTCCGCCAGGTCCCCGACGGCCGCCAGCGCGACGCCTCCGGCGGACCTGATCCGCCGCACCGTCTCCTCGGCGCCGTCCGCGTCGAGGTCGGCGACCAGGACGCGGTCTCCCGTGGCGGCGAAGGCCAGGGCCGCGGCCCGGCCGATGCCGGAGGCGGCCCCGGTGACGATCACGCCCCGGTGGGCGCGGGAAGCGGTGTCCTGCTCTGGTACGGCTGCGGTCATGCGGGGGTCCTCCGGAAGGCGGTCGTGGGTCGCTCGGGGTTCGGTGGTCTGCGGGAGCCGGCCGGAGCGGATCCGCGCCGTCTCCGTTGAAGGCACGTGACCCGCCGCCGGTCCGGCCCGCCGTATCAGAGGCGGTCCGCCCGGCCGTATCAGAGGTGAGGGGCGGTCCTGGCCCGGAGGATCTCGTCCAGGGACGTGTCGCGCCACCGCTCCAGCAACTCGTGGAAGGCGACGGCGCCGTGGGGGTAGGCGGTCGGGCCGTTGGGCCGGCCGCGTCCTTCGCGGTTGTAGTAGCCGGGAGTGCACTCGGCGTGGAACCACTCGTGGTCGGGGGCGCCGTCGGCCAGGGTGGCGAGCCAGGCGTCCTCGGTCTCCCGGGACGGTTCGATGAGGGCGCTCCTGGCCTCGGCCGCCGCGATGAGGGCGGCGGCGTGACGGGCCTGCTCGTCCAGGATGTGGGTGAAGTTGACGCTGCTGGCGTTCTGGAGGGGGCCCAGCCGGATGAGGTTGGGGAAGCCGTTACTGGTGAAGCCGTGGAGCGTGCGCGGCCCCTGGCGCGCCCAGCTGTCGAGCAGTCGGGTGCCGCCGCGGCCGTGGACGGGGAGCTTGCCGGAGTGGATGCCGGAGGTCCCGACGTTGAATCCGGTCGCGAAGATCAGGCAGTCGAGCTGGTAGGTGGTGGCGCCGACCGTGACACCGTCTTCGGTGACGCGCTCGATGCCGTGGGTGTCCGCGGTGTCGACCAGGGTGACGTTGGCGCGGTTGAACGCCGGGTAGTACAGGTCGGAGAAGGTGGGGCGCTTGCAGGCGTAGCGGTACCAGGGCTTGAGTTTCTCCGCCGTCTCCGGATCGGTGACGGTCCGCTCGACGCGGGCGCGCAGCTCGTTCATCTTGGCGGCGTCGGCGGCCTCGTACGCGGTTTCGAAGGCCGCCGGATCGCCCTCGCGGCGGAAGCTCGGCAGAAGCTTCTCCAGCAGTGCGGCCGAGGTGGTCCACCGGTCCGCCACGAGATCCTCTTCGACGGGCTCGCCGGAGACGATGCGGAGGTAGTTCTCGCGGCGCCTGCGGGCCCAGCCCTCGCGGTCGGCTCCGACGTCGCGCGCGGTGGTGCGGCCGTTGGCGCGTACGTCGACAGTGGAGGGGGTGCGCTGGAAGACGTAGACGTGTCCGGCGTCCTCCGCCAGCTTCGGGATGACCTGGATGCCGGTGGCCCCGGTGCCGACGATGCCGACCCGCTTGCCCGCGAGGCCGGTCATGCCGCCCTGCGGGGTGCCGCCGGTGTACGCATAGTCCCAGCGCGAGGTGTGGAACGTGTGGCCCGTGAAGTCCTCGATGCCGGGAATCCCGGGGAGCTTGGGGTCGGTGAGGGTGCCGGTGGCGTTGACGACGTACGTGGCCCGGAAGGCGTCGCCGCGGTCCGTGGCCACGGTCCAGGTCTCGGACGTCTCGTCCCAGGTCAGCGCCGTGACCCCGGTGGAGAACAACGCGTCCGTGTAGAGGGTGAACTTCTCGGCGATACGGACCGCGTGACGGCGGATCTCCTCACCGGGGGCGTACTTCCATTCCGGTACGTAACCGGTCTCGTCGAGCAGCGGCAGATATACGTGGGACTCGACGTCGCAGTGGACGCCCGGGTACCGGTTCCAGTACCAGGTGCCTCCGAAGTCTCCGCCCTTCTCGACGATCCGGACGCGCTCCACGCCCTGCCGTCGCAGGTGCGCCCCGGCGAGGAGGCCGCCGAACCCACCGCCGATCACCGCGACCTCCACGGTGTCGCGGAGCGGGTCGCGCTCCTTCGCCTCCGCCACGTACGGGTCGGCGGCGTAGTAGCCGAACTCGGCCTCGGCGTCCCGGTACTGGGCGGCTCCGTCGGGGCGTACGCGCCGCTCGCGTTCCAGGCGGTAACGCTGCCTCAGTGCGGCCAGCTCGTGGGGAGCGGGCGCTTGAGGGGTCGTCATGTGGGGGCCTCGATCCTTAACGACGGACCGCCGGGACAGGCGGCCGTCCGCTACGGTAGCAACTACCGGACAACAGTGTCCGGTTGTGGTCCGGCGGTACGGCGAGATCCGGCCAGGGCGCCTTCACGCCCTGCGGCTCGCCACGCATCCCCGCCCGCAGGACCCCACACAGCGGACAGGAAGAGTGATCCTCATGC
Source organism: Streptomyces sp. NPDC006643 (assembly GCF_042870175.1). Taxonomy (NCBI): domain Bacteria; kingdom Bacillati; phylum Actinomycetota; class Actinomycetes; order Kitasatosporales; family Streptomycetaceae; genus Streptomyces; species Streptomyces sp. NPDC006643. The sequence goes on from NZ_JBIAHA010000020.1 coordinate 6,973, forward strand.
AGCCGTTCTCCGCCCGGTCCCTCACCGTGCTCGCCACGGTCGGCACGCTGATGCTGACCGGATGCGGTACGGAGAGCGGCGCGCCACCGCAGGAGGTGGCGGCGCAGGAAGCGGCGGCGCAGGAGGCGGCGGCGCACGGCGGCTCGGGCAAGGCCATACGCGCGCAGCAGGTCATGCAGCTGACCTCGGTGCACGCCGAGACCGGGATGACACTGCTGGAAGGACCCACGTTCGGCCGGAACGGCGACCTGTTCGTCGTCGACGTCACCGCGCCCGAGGGCAAACCCAAGGTCATCCGGGTCGACGTCAGGAAGAAGACGTCCCGGTCCGTCCACACCGACGGCCGGGGGGCCTACACCTCGGCGCAGTTCAGCCCGTACGACGGACGCCTCTACCTCAGCGACTTCGCCCACGGCGAGATCGTGAGCCTGGCCCCCGACGGCGGCGATCCGCGCACCTTCTTCTCCGGCGAGATCGCCGGAGCGCCGATGAACCCCGACGACATCGCCTTCGACCGGGACGGCAACCTGTATGTGAGCGACTCCCGCGGCCTGTCCGAAGGGGAGGCGCACGGGCGGGTGGTGCGGATCGACCGCGAGGGGGAGACGGCCACCGTTCTGGCGAAGGATCTGGCCGCGCCGAACGGGATCTCCTTCGACCTGGCCCACCAGGGGCTGTGGTTCAGCGAACTCACCGAGAACCGCGTCTCGTATCTGCGCCTCGACGAGCAGGGCCGGGTGACCTCCCGGCACACCGCGATCCGCGTCGACGGAGGCATCGCGCAGACCGACTCGATCGCCGTGGACGCGGACGGCAATCTGTACCAGGGACTGCACGGCCGGGCCGCGATGGCGGTCTACGACCGGCACGGTGAACGGCTGGCGACAGTCGAACTGCCCGCCGGGGCCAAGGGGTTGGAGTCCGCGACGAACGTGGCCATCACACCCGGTGGAACGAAGGCGTACATGACCGTCAGCGGTCCCGCCGGGGGTTATCTGTACGCCTTCGAAGCCCTCGCCGAAGGCATCAGGCAGTCCAACGGCGGCTGAACCGCCCCGCGTTCAGCCGTCGAACGGCCGCACCGGTCCCACCTCGACGGCGAGCAACCGCCAGGCGTCCAGCGCCCGGCGCTTCCGCTCCTCGTGGCTGTGGCCGGTGACGGCGGCCGAGACCATGGCGACCGCGAGAACGAGGTCGTTCGCGCCGGCCAGCCGGTGCCCGTCGGGCAGTCGCTTCCGCAGGGCGCGCTCCACGCGCTCGGACAGGGCCGAGGCGTGTACGCGGATTCCGGAGCGATCGCCGGACGGGTCGGCGTGCAGAAGTCCGATGAAGGCCGCCGACTCCGCGAGATGCCACGTCAGCACCCCGAGAAGGTCGGCGAAGGCAGCGCCGTCGGACTCGGCCGCCTGCTCGATCTGCCGCACGTTCTCCTCCAGAACCGCGGCCACCGCGGCGGTCCTGTCCGGGAAGTGCCGGTAGAGAACGCCCTGTCCGACCCCGGCCCGGCGCGCCACCGCGGACAGGGGCACCTCCAAACCCTGCTCCGCGAAGACCTCCCGGGCGGCGGCGACCAGGGCGGCCCGGTTACGGGCGGCAGCCTTCGGCCCGTCGTTGGCGGGCCGCCGCCCCTCCCGTTCGGTGCGCTCCATCACCCCAGCAGCGTACCGGCAGGCCTCACCGGCACACGGGACCGAGCTGGACGCCGGCGCTGGTGCTGATGCCGATGCCAGCGCTGGCGTCGGCATCGGCATCGGCATCGGCGACCACCGCGTGATCAACGGCTCGTCGGGGCTACGCGGGCCGAGGCTCCCGCTAGGAGAGCGAGCCCAGCGGGAACCGTGCTCCACCGACCCCCTCACGGCAGCGGTCGGCGCTCAGGATTCCGGACCGGCCCGGCATGGCCCCCCACGCGTCCTGCCACAGCCGCTGCTCCTCGGCCTGCCGCAGGCGGGCGTCCCGCAGCTCCTCCTGAAGCCGCTCGTGGTCCCGGAAGTGCTGGTCCCGATCCGTGGTGGCCCGGATGACGGCGTCCTCGGCGACCCGCTCCCGCGTGGCCGCCTCCCGCACCCGATCGTCGGCGGCGGCGAGTTGGTCCCGCAGGTCCGCCACCCCTGCGACGGCACGATCCACCGCCTCCTGTGCCACGTCGGCCATGCCCTCCGCGCGGGCCAGCGCCACCTGGGCACGGTCGCGTTCGGCTCGCGCGTCGGCCAGGGCGGCTTCGGGACCGGGCTCCGCCCTCGGTGCCGGTGCGGCCTCGGCGGCGGCCCGGTCGACCTCCCGCCGGGCGTCGGCGACGTCTTGCTCCGTCCGCGCCAGCCGCTCCTCGGCCGTCGTGACCGCCGCCGCGTATTCCGTGGCCCTCGCCTCGGCGGTCGCGCGTTCCGCCTCGGCGTCACCGAGCCGGTCCGCGAGGGAATCGCGGGCGGCACGGGCGGTGGCGTGCGCCGTCGCGGCGGCGTCCCGCGCCTCGGTCACGGCGGTCAACTCCCGCCGCGAGTGCGCCAGTCGCACCTCGGCCTCCGCCTCCCTCGGCGTCAGCCGCGTCTCCCGAGCCGCCTGTTCCGCCTCGGCGGCGGTCGCGTCGGTGGCGGCGGTGATCGCGGACCGCAGCCGGTTCCAGGTCTCCTGTGTGGCCGGGGTGAGGTCGACGAGTGAACCGTCGGCGCCGAACGGCCAGAACCGCAGTCCCGTCGCTCCGCGCACCACCAGCTCCACCGGCCTGCCTGCCGCCACCGCGGTGCGCGAACCCACGTAAAGGGCGCGGGCCAGCCCGGTGCCGTCCGGGTCGGCTCCCACATGGAGCCAGAGCTGAGCGCCGTTCTCCCGCTCGTCCAGTCCTCCGGCGAGCACCGCGGGCAGTTCGGTGACCGGATGCCTCCGCCAGTCCCGCAGCCTGTCGCTCGACTGCCCGGCGAGCATCGCCGGCAGGTCGTACACCTTGGAGGAGGTGCGCGGCGCGGTGACCCCGTAGCCGAGCAGATCACGCTCGTAGACCCGGGCCACCGCGCTGCCGACGACGTAACGGATCCCCTCCCCGGCGACCGTGATCACCACGTCCACCATGGTCTCGTAGCTGCGCGTCGCGGGCTCCGTCTCGGAGGAGGCGGCGGCACCGGTCTTGAGACGGTCCCAGCCGCCGCCGGAGGCCGAGGCGCCGACCGTACGGGAGACCGGCTGCCGGTTGAGGACGGGCAGGGTGAAACTGACCAGGTGTGTGTTCGTGTCGTTGCCGCTCTGGGTCCACTGGTAGCCCAGACCGGCGGTCGAGGCCGCCGACGAGGAACTGCCGGCCGAGCGCGATGTCACCCGCAGCCGGTCGACCGCGATGTCGTCCGCGTCGCTGATCGGCCGCGGATTGTGCAGCGTCACCTGGAGGCGGGGGGTGACGGGCTCGCCCTGGAGTGGCCAGGCGCCGGGCATCGTGTCGGTCAGACCCGCCGCCGTGCGCGGCGCCTCGACGGGGATCTCACCGGCCTGTACGAGTTCGCCCAGCCGGAATGCCGCCGCCTCCGGCGTCAGATCGGCCGTCAGGCCCCACGAGCCGGAGAGCCGCGGCGCCACCGTGCGCAGCGCCTCGGCCACCTCGTGGAAGGCGTTGAACGCGTACACCGGTGTCGCGCCGGTGGGCAGGAGCCGGGACCCGGCCGTGAAAGGCCGCTCGTCGAGCGGAAGCGGATTCTGCGGATCCCGCGGAGCTGTCAGCCGTGGAGCGGGCAGCCGTGGGTCGGCGTCAGTGATACGGGGCCGCACCGCCGGCTCGTGCCGGCGCGGTTCCACGGACTCCGACGAGGAGAACCTGAGCGACACGGCCACCGGAACCTGGACCTGGTGAGCGGGCCTTCCGCGCAGCAGACGGAGGATTCGGGCGACCGGCTCGCCGCCGTCCCGCTCGGTCAGGGTCAGCAGGCCGGATTGCAGGGCTCCGACGACCAGATCCACCGGCCAGTCCTGGACGAGTGCCGAGCGCACCGTCGCGGTGATGGTGTAGTCGATGTTGTCGAAGTCCGCGACGTTCTCGTTCCTGGCCCAGTAGCGGTCCTCCGCCGCGAAGTCCGTGCGCGCGGTCCGGCCGCGGGACCCGGTGCCGGACAGCACGGGACCGGTCCGGTCGGTACGGCCCGACCGGCCCTGGGGGCGCGGGTAGCGGGAGATGGGGTTCGCCGACACCCGCAGCGAGCGGCTGACCGTCTCGGACTCGGAACGGTTGACCGGGGCGTGCGCACCGATCTGGTCGATGCCCGCGCCGGCGCCGGCGGGCCGGCCGCGTAGCTCGCGCCGCGCCGGGGTCTGGGCCACGGGCTCGGCGGAGAGAGTGATCTCCGCCAGCCGGCTGCCGAGCGGGACCCAGTGGCTCACTGTCCGCCGGCCCGGAAGCGTACGCAGTTGGGCGGGCGAGGTCATGTCGGCGATCCGGGTGTACACGCCCGGCCGAAAGGCGAGATGCCCCGGCCGGGTGACGCCCGGCGCTTCCCTCTCCACCAGCGCGAGCAGTTCGCTCCGCAGCCGGTCGCGCCTCTCGTTGCGCTGTACCAGGTTGTCGAGCTGGATGACGGACAGGACACTGCCCAGTCCGACCTCGCCGGTCTCCACGTACAACTCCGGCAACGGCACCGAGTTCTCTGCCACGACCGGCCGGGGCATGCCCGGCACACCGGTGAACCAGCGTTCGAAGCGGATCAGTTGGCTGTTGGAGAGCTGGAACCGGATGGCACGCGGCAGGTCGATCGCGAGGGTGATGCCGTCGCGACCGCCCATCCCGGCGACATTCATGGCGACGTTCCGGGTGCCTTGACGGAGGGTCACGAGCAGGGTGGCGTCAGCACCGATGAGGTGCTGCTCCCCGGCCTCCGTCGGGGTCCGCACAACCGTGGAGCCGGCGGACTGCTCGCTCGTCCTGCCGGTGCGGTGGGTGTAGGCCCCCCGCACGCTGGGATTGGCCAGCGAGGCCCTTTGCGGCGTGCCGTCGGGGGACGGCGGGGGCGGCGTCTGAAGCGCGCCGAGTCCGACGCCGTACTGGTGGGAGGTGGTTACGGAGCGCCCCGTCGCGGTCCTGTCACTGGCGCCCAGGTTGCTCTCCGCATAGGTGGTGTACGAGCCGTTGTACGTCGGATTGTGCAGGTACCCGGTGATCTCCAGCGACAGTTCCTGGTCGGAGAGCAGCCCGGGCAGGGTCAGACCCTCGATGACGTAGCCGCCGTTGAAGATCTGCGCGGCGCGGCCGATCAGCGTGGCAACCCTCAGCTGCTGGTACAGGGCCTCCCCCGCGAACGCCCGCTGGTCGTCGGCCGCGGGGCCGGTCAGATACCCCCAGAGCCGGCTGCCGAGCCCGGTCACGACGCCCGGCATCCGGTTCGTGGCACCCTCGGTCCACCGGCCGAACGCGTCGACGGCCGGACGACCGGGGTAGGTGCCGGTGACGATCTGCCGGAACGCCTCCTGGAGTGCCGCGCTGCCTCGGAAGACGTCCACGTTCGCGTCGTCCGGCAGCCTCAGCAGCCCCGCAAGCGGACGCCCGGTGTCGTCCGTCAGACCCAGCCGTACGACGTCGTCGTCCGGCCCGCCCCCGGTGACGGGCGCGCGGACGTGGTGCGGAGCGGCCGGCATCACGGGGAGGGTGTCCGCCGGGACGGTGCGGTGGTGCGGTACGACGAGGCGGACGTGCCCGGCGACAGCCGGCGGAGCCGGTTCGGCCGGCTGGATCATCGCGGGGTTCCCCCCGGGTACCGGTTCGGGTGTCGGTTCGGCGGCGAACCGGACCGCGGGCTCCTCGGCCGTGCCCTCGTAGAGATCCAGCGTGAACAGGGCAGGGATGTCGAAGAGTTCGGTGCCCGCGCCGGTGGTGATGTTGAACCCGTCCATGCCGACCGCGGACCCGGCACTCGCGGAGGTTTCGTGCGAGCGCCCCCAGGTGTAGTCCCCGGTCGCGTCCAGTGCCGCCGCGCCACGGCCGATCGGGAAGCGCGGACCGGCACCGCCGCCGACGCTGCCGCCGAACATGTTGCCGCGCTGCCGGCCGCCACGCGCCTCCTGGGCGTTGAAGGTCACGGTGTCCACGCCCGGCAACCGCCGCGTGTGCTCGGCGGGCCGGGTCCGGTCACGGGTGGCGGAGTACCTCAACTGCACGCGGCGCGCGCCGCTCACGTGGTCGGGGAGGTCGAACCACAAGGGCCTGCCCCCGTCGACCGCGTCGGGCTGTGCGGCGGCCTGTCCGAGCCGGGAGCGCAGTTGCGCGAACCTGCGCAGATTCTCCAACTGGCGTTCGGCGCGGTCCTCGTTGAAGACGGACACACGCTCGGCCGGCGGCAGGAAGCCCTCGCGTCGCAGCCACGCCTCGGCCCGGTCGAACATCTGCCTGGTGCCCTCGGCGGTGACGGGTACGGCGGAGATTCCGATGCTCTCCAGGTTCTCCAGGTGCTCGGGAAGCTGTCGCCGCTCCTCCGGGGTGGGGGCGTGCCCGGTGGCGGTACTGCGCTGGGGCAGCCTCAGTGAGACCGCTTCCGGCCATGGGCCGAAGGCACCGGTGATCGTGCCGCCGCCGGAGCGGATGAGGGTGACACGGTAGGAGATGTCCGCCGGTGTCACCAGATGAGAGTCGGTTGTGTAGAGGGCGTGCATCAGTGCCACGGAGCTGCCTGTGGTCAGCGTGTCGCCGGACTGCCAGGACGCACCCGCCTTGCCCATGACGCTTCCGCCCATGCGCTCGGCCGCGTCCGGATGGCCGACCGCGTGGTCCGGGGTGAACATCGGCCCGCCGCTGCCGTCGAGCGAGACACCGCTGGTGATCCGCGAGGACTGGTCCACACCCGAACTCTGGGTGAGCCAGGATTCGAGGGAGAACTTTCCGTCCGGTGTCGCGGAGGCGGGGTCGCGGGGCACCACGGTGGCTTCGAGCCGGAGCACGCCCAGCGAGTCGCCGTTGCGGCGGAACAGCACCGGCGAGTGGACACCGCCGTCGCGCTGCATCGGCAGGCCGCCCCTGAGCATCCTCTCGGAGAGGAACTCCTCCAGTTCCCGGCGCGAATCCGCGCCCAGATCGTTCAGCACGGTGAAATCGTCGTCCGCGCGCAACTCGTCCAGCAGCCTGCCGGGATCGAGGACCTCGTCGACGCCCCACAGCGGCAGGCCGTCGAGGTCGGCCGGCCGGGCCAGCGGCCCCGCTGCGCCGCCGTCACCGAAGACCCGGTGCTCGGGGAACCAGACGGTCAGCGGTCCCCCCGCCTGCTCCGTGCGCCAGGTGTCCACCGGGGCGTTGCGGTCCGTGTCGACGCGTATCTGCCAGTTGCCGGTGTACTGCACGGCGTGTGCCGGATCGTTGGCCCGCTGCATGGTCCTGGCCGTCAGACCGTCGCTGACCGTGGACGACTCGGAGGACTGGTGGTGCGTCAGGCTCAGCACCATGGCGCCGTCGAACCAGCGCATCGGACCGGCCGGACCGTCGTAGATCCCGATCCACGGGATCGGCACGGTCCGCATGGTGCCGGAGCCCGCGCTCCTGGAGGAGGACTGCCCCCCTTCGCCGTGCCGCTCCACGTTCGTCCGGCGCGGGACCTCGGCGACGGTGCCCCCGCGGGTGGAGAGTGCGGGGTCGGTCAGCCGCAGCCGGACGTCGACCGTGCGCTCCCGGCCGTCCACGGTGACGGTGACGCGGTGTCCACGGGCGCTGCGCACCTGCGGCAGTTCCCGGGCGATCTCCGACTGACCGAGTACGGCGGCGAGTTCCTCGCGCACCGCACGGCCGGCCGCGCTGCCGGACTCCACGCCGAGACCGTCGAGGACCTGCTGGTGGAGTGCGCCCAGTACGTCCTCGGACAGGGGCTCGAACAGGACGAGTCCCACGGAGCCGTCGAACCGTGAGCCGTACGTCTGCGCGTACCGGGACAGCACGCGCGGCGTCCCGTCGTCCTCCGGGGTGGCGGCGGTGACCGGTTCGGCCCCCGCGCTGGTGGGCGCGTGGGGTGCGGTGGTCTCCTCCGCGGGAGGGACTGTCAGGGCGGTCTCCGGGACCGCGACCGGGGCGGGGGCGGAAGTGGTCTCCGGGACCGCGACCGGGGCGGGGGGTGTCTGTGTCCGTGTGACCTCTGTACCGGAAGAGGTGCCGGAGGAGGTGTCGGCCCGCTGGGGGGCGGGTGTGATCGGCCGCGGTTCGGAGCCGAAGAACACGGCGGGGGTGCTGGAGGTGGTGGCAGCCGGGCCGACCGGGCTGCTTCCCGTGCGTGGCTCGACAGCTGCCGGCGACGTCGTGGTGGTGCCGGGACGCGTAGAGCTGCCGGTGGGGGTGGTGTTCCAGCTGAACCCCGAGGAGGTGACGGGTTGTGAGAGGTCGGGGCGTTGGGCCTGCCGGGCCTGGGCGGTGGGTTCGGTGGCCGCCCAAGGTGCGGTGTACGGGGCGGGGTTGGCCTGCTGGAAGAGGGTGACCGGGCGGCCGGCTTCGGGGCCGGTAGTCCAGGGGGTGCCGTCCGGCGTCAGCACGGTCAGCCGCACTCCGAGGGCGGGCGCGGCCACGGCCAGGGTAAGCCAGTCCGTGGCGTCGGGCCCGGATCCGGTCCGCACGGCGCGGACGGCCTCGGTTCCGCTGAAGCCGGTTGCGAGCGGGGCTCCCGTCGGCCCTGCCTGGTCTGCCACCGAGGGCCACAGCCGCTGTTCCTGCGGCGGCCGTCGCAGGTCGGCGGTGAGCAAGTCAGCGAGCGAGGTCCGCAGTTCGTCCGGGCCGGCGGGCCTGTTCTGCTGCACCAGCCGGCCGCTCTCGGCCGGTGCGACGGCGGTCAGCGCCTGCGCCAGCACGTCCCCGCCGGGCATCACGTACACCGGCGCGAGCCCACGCTCGGCGAGTTGCTCCTCCAGGGAAAGGGGCGGCTGCCCGGTGGCGGGAGCCGGTTTCTGGACGGTGACGGTAGCTGGTTCCTCGACGGAGGTGGGCGGCTCCTCGACGGCGGGCCGCTGCATGACGGTGGAAGTGGGTGGGCCGAGCAACACCTGCTCATGCGCGGCGGTGGACCGATAGGCCGACGCGGCACTGTCACGGCTCACGGTGACGAGGGCGAAGGGACTCCGGTGGCGCAGCCGCAGGGGCACACCCGCCACCGTGGTCATCCACTGGCCGTCCTGGTACGAGGCGCCCAGCGCGGACACCTCCACGACCAGCGGCGCATACCCGCGCCTGCCCGCGTTCCGTGCGTTGATCGCTTCGATGTTGCGCCGCAGTGCTTCCGACTGGCTGTCAACGCCGGTTGTCTCGTTGTCCGTGATGACCGTCGCCGTACTGTGCTCACCCAGCACTTCCTCAAGCGCGGCTGCCAGACCCTGAGACGTGCGTTCCATCGCCCAAGGACCGGGGTGCGGAACGATCACGTCCGTGTATGCCACGTGCCGTCCGAACTCGGTGACCGAGCCGCGCACCAGCACCAACTCGTGCGTCTGCCCTGTCGTGCTCCCCACACTCCGAGGCAGGGTGCGCTGCATCACCGGATCGTAAGCACTGAGATTTCTGCGCCTCTCGTACAGATTGGCAAGGAGATCGATGTCCTCCTGGCCCGCCCCGCCGTCCACGGCGGCGACCACGGTGTTGCGCATCCAGTCCAGCGCGTCGCTGAGAAGCGTGTAGTCCTCCGTCGCACGCAGCCGCCGACGTTGAACCGACGGGAGCGCTCTGTACCACGACGACCTCTCGATCTCCGACCAGGTCATCTCGGTGCCCTCACCCTCGGCGTCGAACGTGAGCAGCGTGGGCCGCGGCGACCGCGAACCGCTCGACGGGGGAGCCAAGAAGGTCGCCTCGTCGGACACTTCGCCCTCACCACGTCCAACTGCCCCGGACACCACGCCCGGACGGCCGAGGGCAGGGGTCATCTGCGTATCGGAGTTCTCTTCGAGCTCCCGGGAGGACGACTCAGCTTCGGCTGTTTCCCAGAGTTGGCGGAAGCCTGTCAGGGTGTGCGGGTTGTCCCGGGTGGCGAGAGTGGAGGCCCGGCCGGAGCCGTAGAGGCGTTGCAGCAGCGGAAGCAGTTCCGAAGCGTGCCGTGCCACCCAGTCGGAACCGTTGTTGCGCCGGCCACGGCTGTCGGCGTCCCTGCCGGTGTTCGCACCGAGATAGGCATTGGTGAGCTGCGCGAAGTACTCATGCGCGCTGCTCGACGAATAGTTGGCCCCGGGACCGTCCGGCCACTGAACCACCGAGCGCACCGCGGCCTCCACCTCGGCCCGCGCCCTCGCCTCAGCCTGCGCCCGTGCCTTCGCCTCCGCTGCCGCCTCCGCCTTGGTCCGCGCTGTCGCCTCCGTCTCCGTCTCCGTCTGCGCCCGCGCCTGGGCCTGTGCCTCGGCCCTCGCCCGTACCTCCGCCCACGCCTGGGCCCTCGCCTCCGCCTCCGCCTTCCTCTTCTCCTCGTACACATCGGTGATCCACTGCCGATCCACAGCACTCAGGACCGACTCGACCGCATGCGCCCACTCATGACGGGCCGTGGAAAACCCATCGGGATGAACACCGGCACCCGGCACCGCGACCGTCTCACCCAGCAGGTTCTCCTCCCCCACACCCACCAGATGACCCCCGAAATAGAGCCCCCGTTCCGTATCCAAAGACCGGCCGTCGGCCGTCCGCCGGCCACCAAGCTCCGCGAACTCGGGAAGCGACGTCAACGACTGGTCCCGGGGCACAACGACCATGCGCCGACCACCCGTCAACAGCGCCACCGCCACGTCCGGATCGGCAAGCATCTCCGAGACCAGCGCCTCAGCCACCTCCCGGGCAGCCACCGGCTGCTCCACCCCGTCAGGAACAACCACCAACAACCCCGCCGCCACAGCCCTGAAAGCAGACTCCGACAACCCGGCCCGCAACTCCTCCACAAACACCGGATCAGCAGCCAGGATCTTCCGCTCCCACGGAGCCAGCGAAGCCAACTCCCGCGCACGCGCGTCCGCGTCCATCCCGATCAAACGCCCCGCCGTTTCCACGAGAGCCGGTGAAAGGGGAACGGCCAACGGGACAGAGGCCTCAGCCGGGTCCGGTCCGGCCGTCATGGTGCTGTCGGCCGGTCGTGGCGACGGCCGAGGCACGGTGGGCGGAGCGTACCGAGGTTCGTGCCGAGGCCGGACGATGGGCCGGCCGACGGGCGGCAGTCCGCGATCGGCTCTGCCCGCGTTGTACCGGTCGAGGGAGAAGCGCCCGAAGGTTCCTGAGCCGCGAACGATGGTTTCCAGAGTCTCCCTGATCGAAGCCAACGCCCGGGCTTCCAGTAGGGCGACGGGAGGCGAGATACGCGGCACTCCCCGGGCGTCGGGATTGGAGTCCAGATCGGGGAGTTCGGTCTGGACCTTCAGTGCCTCGTGCTGGGTCACGATCCGTTCCGGATCGGACAGGAGCAGATTGTCGAGGTACTGGCGGACCGTCGGCCTTGGCCCTCTGTTGGTCCAACCAATTTGCAGGTCGAGTATGCTCCGGCCTCCGAGGTCGTGCTCACCGTCGAAGGTGCTCTCGAAACGCTCGGTGAGTCGGCTCGCCCGGTCCTCGAGATACGCCTTGGGTGCCGCACCGAGACTCTTCCGAAGAGCGGCAAGGCGAACGCGGGAGGTCACCGCCGTGTAATCCTTCGGCAGGCGCGTCCGGTTGAGCGCTCCTCGCACACTGGCCGCGACCTGGGTATACCCGAGAGCGAGCACGCCCTCCAGCTCTTTGACGTCCCACGGGTCCACCGCGCCAGCCCACTCGGGACGCCTGCGAAGCCAGCGTTCGAAGTCCGCACGGGCCTCGGCACCGAAACCAATGCCCGTGTTCGCGTCCGCATAGGCGATCTGTACCGGCTCGGACTCCCGACGCATATGGGTGGTGACGTAATCGATGAACTGCACGAGCTGCGAAGTCGGTGTGGTCCCCGTGTAATGCACCAGGATGGTGGACCCGCCGGCGTCGTTGATCCTGATCGGCAGATCCGCCGCGAGTGGATCCACCCTGTATCCCGCCGACTCCGGGAAGACCTCCTCGAACGTCGCTCCGTCCCGTGCATTCTCAAGCCGGCCCAGCACGTCGACGAGAGCCGCCATCGAGTGGGCCCGTTCGGCCCGGCCGTCCGGAGGCCCTCCCACCAGAACACGGGTGACGTCCGAGACGATCTCAAGGATCGGCACACCCCCGGCCCGGTCCAGCACGATCTTCAGGATGCCGGGCAGCTCCACGAGGACGCCGAACTCACCGGGGAGGGCGCCGGCAGGCAACACCACCCGAAACCCGTGCAGTTCCAATTCCCATCCGATGCCGGGGGCGAATCCATCCACCAATCGCGCAACGTCAGTGAGCCACGGCAACTCAGCGGGCGGCTCGTAGCGCCGCGAAGAAGGCCCAGGCTGGGTGGATTGGCGGCCACGGCCAGAAGTACGTTCCGAGGAACGCGCCTCCAGCCGTTCCCGGACAGAGACACGCGCGGAAGCGGGAGGAGGAGCAGCGGCAAGCCGGTCCATCCTGAGGCGGACCGCCTCCTCCAGACGTGAAACGGCTTCCCAACGCCCGCTCGCCGATGTTTTGTCCCTCTGCCACTCCGTCACTTTGACCAGCACACGGCGCAAATCATTACGACTCGCATCGCGCGGAAGATTCGACACCGCCTGGTCAATGGCACGCAACGCGGAAGAACGACGCGACCCTCCATGCGCCGAGATCTCCCGCCAGTCACGGATCGGGTCCCGCTCTGTCCGCCGAGCCGGGGGCGCCAACAGAACGTCCGCCGACTCGGAAGCTTCGCGAAGCCCTCTGGCATAGGCACGACGGGCGTAGGCAGTCTGGGCCGCCTCCCGCAACTGCACGTAGAAAGGATTGCTCCGGCTGATGTTCCACATGTGCAGATAGACCAGCATCTGGTTGATCACGGTGTCGTACTCGACCAGAGTGCCGGACGCGTTTCCGGCCGCCTTCCCCCAGCTGACCAGGCGGGCCCTCTGAGCAGCGGTGATCTTTCCCGCGCCCTCGAAGCTCTGCGCGTATTTCTCCAGCTTCCCCGGCTGGGCGCCGTAGCCCAGCTTTTCCCGCAGCAGGTCTTTCTGGAATGCGCTGAACTCCCGGTTTCCCGCCAGGACCGCCTCAAGGCCGCTGAGGGCGCGTGAGCGCTCGGCCGCGAGCGCACCGACCTCCGCGTCTGTCGCCCCGGATCGCACCAGTTCCATCACCGGGCTACTGCCGAAAGCCTGGTGGGCGGCAATATGGGTGAGTTCGTGGGCGATGTGAGCCAGCAGGAAGGAGGTGCCGCCCCTGACCTGAGTATCGACGTTGAAGGTGAACCCCTGGCCGGATGTCGAGGGGTTGAGCTTCACGCCCGGCCAGCCGCCCCGCGGGAACTGCATCACGGTCACCAGCGGCGCCACGGCCATCAGTTCCTCGATGACGGCGCGGGTCTCCGCGGGCAGCGTCCGGTCGTAGCGCAGGTTTCCCATCATCTGTACGTAGCCGGCCATCATCGTGTGGAACCGGTCCGCAGGAATGGCTCGGGCCGCCTTCAGCGTCTCGTTACCCGGACTCAGGGTGCTGAGGCCCGGGTCCCCCCCTTCGCTCACCGTCCCGTCCATCACGGTCAGCAGGTCCCGGAAGACGTTTTCGGGGTCGAGCTGCCGCATCATCTCCTCGGCCTGCCCGGCTAGTTCCTGAACACCCTCGACACGGCTCCCTCCCCCGGGCTTGTGGGCCACGTAGCCGAGGGAAGCCTCGACGATGCCCTTGAGGGCGAGCAGACGGGCACCATGCCTGCTGCTCGGCAGGGCATGGTAGGCCCTGAGCGCATCGTCGACCTGAGAGATCGTGGAGTTGCTGCGCCGCCCGGACGTCGCCGTCCTCCGCTTGAACTCGCTTTCCGTCATTATCCGGGGCGCGGGCTGGGACCTCGACGACCGGGCAGGGGGCGGGGGCGCCAGGTGAACGTCGGCCCGGTCTGAATGAGCGCCTGGCACCTCGGGCCGACTGGTCTGCGATGTGGCGGGATTCGTGTCGGGCTGGGCTCGAAGGTCGGCCGACAGTGCCTGTTCGGCTGTTTCCCAGAGTTGGCGGAAGCCTGTCAGGGTGTGCGGGTTGTCCCGGGTGGCGAGAGTGGAGGCCCGGCCGGTGCCGTAGAGGCGTTGCAGCAGCGGAAGCAGTTCCGGGTCGTGCTGTGCCACCCAGTCGGAACCGTTGTTGCGCCGGCCACGGCTGTCGGCGTCCCTGCCGGTGTTCGCACCGAGATAGGCATTGGTGAGCTGCGCGAAGTACTCATGCGCGCTGCTCGACGAATAGTTGGCCCCGGGACCGTCCGGCCACTGAACCACCGAGCGCACCGCGGCCTCCACCTCGGCCCGCGCCCTCGCCTCAGCCTGCGCGCGTGCCTTTGCCTCCGCTTTCGCTTCCGCCTTGGTCCGCGCTGTCGCCTCCGTCTCCGTCTGCGCCCGCGCCTGGGCCTGTGCCTCGGCCCTCGCTCGTACCTCCGCCCACGCCTGGGCCCTCGCGTCCGCCTCCGCCTTCCTCTTCTCCTCGTACACATCGGTGATCCACTGCCGATCCACAGCACTCAGGACCGACTCGATCGCATGCGCCCACTCATGACGGGCCGTGGAATACCCGTCGGGCTGAACATCGGCACCCGGCACCGCGACCGTCTCACCCAGCAGGTTCTCCTCCCCCACACCCACCAGATGACCCGCGAAATAGAGCCCGCGTTCCGCCTCCAAAGACCGGCCGTCGGTCGCGTAGCGGCCGTCGAGCCTGACGAATTCGGGCAGCGACGTCAACGACTGGTCCCGGGGCACGACGATCATGCGCCGACCACCGGTCAACAGCGCCACCGCCACCTGCGGATCGGCAAGCATCTCCGAGACCAGCGCCTCGGCCACCTCCCGGGCAGCCACCGGCTGTTCCACCCCGTCAGGAACAACCACCAGCAACCCCGCCGCCACAGCCCTGAAAGCAGACTCCGGCAACACAGCCCGCAACCGCTCCACAAACACCGGATCAGAGGCCAGTGCCTCCCAGTCCCACGGAGCCGGCCCCACCCCGGCCAGAGGAAGGGGTGAGTTGACGCCGGGGCCCTGGATGAGGGAGTCGAGCAGGGCTGTCGCAGGCAGATGGCCGGCGCGGAGGTGTTCGGCGGCGACGAGTTCCACGACTTCCTCGGGCCGTGGTACGACGCCCAAGGGGTTCTCGTCCGGCGCGACTTGTTGTATGCGATCCAGTACGGCGTCTTCGGCCCAGCGCAGGGACTCCTCCAAGCGTTCCGGCGACACGTCCGGATCGCCGAGCCGGGCCCGCGCGGTGTCGATGTCGAAACGCGCCCTGCCCGGATAGCGAGAAGAGGGGGCATCGGTCCGAGGAGACCCGATCGCCTCGGGAGCGGTGTCCGCGCCCGGACGCACGACCGGGGCCTGATCACTGGCGTACGGTGCACCCTCTTCCGCGTCCGTGTCGGGAGACGTCACGCCCGGCGGCGTACTGGCCCGGTCGGACGAGGTGGAGTCCGTCACCGGCGTGGCGACGGGGCCGGCCACGGCGGGCCCGGCCGTGCTCGGGCCCGGCGTCGTGACGGGGACGGGAGACACCGCGGGACTTTCGTCTCGGGTGCCCTCACCAGTCGACTCCCGCCCGACGGCGGGGTCTTGCGCGGAGGACGTCGACGTACTGTCACCCTTGTTGCCACTCGTCACCGCAGACGGCCCTTCGCCGCCGGTCTCCCTGACGTCGTCCCCGGTCTTCGTACCGGGGCTGCGGCTCCCCGATGAGGTGGGGGTTCGCGTGGCGGTGTTCTCCTTGGACGGCGCCGGCGACAGGGCGTCGGCGCTTCGCCCGTCGCCCGCACCGCTTCCACTGCGACCGCCACTGCCCGGCGGTGCCCCGGCGGGGCTGTTGCCGAACCGGCCCTCGTTGTGGATGTCCGTCCGCGTGTCCGGGCGTCGTAGCTGCTCCGGGTTCAAGGCGCCGTCGCCGTCGAGCGCTTCCTCGTCCTCACGGGTCGCCACTGGGACATCTGTGGACGAACCGCGCCCCGAACCACTGCCCTTCCGCGCTTCGGACGCCGAGCTGTCACTCCCTGTCTTGGACCCGGAAGCACCACGTCCCGACGGCACGTCAGGAGCTCCGGTCGACGGCGGCATCGTGGACGAGGGGCCGGTCTTCCCCTCGCCCGGCTGCTCCCCTCCACGGCGGGCCAGTCCCTGACCCGCCTCATCGGAACCCAAAGTCTCCCCAGAAGGCCCCGGCTTACTGGACGTAGGCGGACGCACACTGTCTCCACCAGACCGCACCTCTGTCTGGCCGACCACCTCTTCACCCGAAGACCGCCCCGGAGCAGACACCGGGCTTTCATCCCCGGCGTCCCGGACCGTACCGCTCCCCCCTCTTTCAGCATCAGAACCGGGAATTACCTCGACTTCCTCCCGGATCTTCTCCGATTCGAGCCTGGCCTTCTCCGCCTCCACAGAATCAAGCTCGGCAAGGCGCTTCCAGTAACCCTCTCGCACACGCCCCTCAGCGACAGAATCACCATCACGATGGGCAGCCGCGAGCTGATCACCCCACTTCTTCGCCTCATCCGGAGACATACCCCGCCTTTCGGCACGACGGGCCAACGCCTGCCCTGCCTCATCAGGACGCAAAGTCCCCGGAGAAGGCACCGGGCTTTCACCCCCGGCACCCCGGACCGTATCGCTCCCCCCTCTCTGATACTCAAGCTCGGCAATGCGCTCCCGGAAACCCTCCTGCGTACGCCGCTCAGCAACAGAATCACCATCACGGCGAGCAGCCGCGAGCTCATCACCCCACTTCTTCGCCTCATCCGGAGACATACCCCGCCCTTCGGCACGACGGGCCAACGCCTGCCCCGCCTCATCAGGACTCAAGGTCCCCGGAGAAGGCACCGGGCTTTCGGCCTGGCGGGCCGGGCCCTGTACCGCCTCGTCGGAGCTCAAAGTCCTCGGGGCAACCCGCGGCTTGTTTCCGCCGGGCCGCGATCCCTGGCCTGTGGAGCTTCCACCCGAGGACCCGGTGGTGGTGTAAGTGAAGCTGTCACCGCCGTTGTTGGGGCGCAGGGTTCCCCCACCGCCACCCGAATCCCCCCCGCCGCCGGACGAGTATCCGCCCGAAGCACCGTCGGGCGCGGCGGACCGGTCGTAACCGGGCTCGGAATCGTCCGGGTGCGATGACTTCTGCCCGTTCGAATCGCTCTTCCCGTCGCCGTCCGATTCCCCGCGATAGTCATCGAGCGTGACGAATTTCTTGTTACGCGTGGTTCTGGGAGCAGCGGGGCTCACCGGCTTCTGACTGCCT
>NZ_JBIAHA010000020.1:24339-25599 GCF_042870175.1 Streptomyces sp. NPDC006643
CTTCCGACCGGGATGTGCTGGCCGGGTCCGCGCCTTGCGACTTGCCGCTGTTGTCCGGGCGCGATGATGTCTGCCGGTTCGAATTGCTCTTCCCGTTGCCGTTCGGGCTCTCGGCAGGAAGGTCGTGGATCGTGACGAATTTCTTGTTACGCGTGGTTCTGGGGACAGCGGGGCTCACCGGCTTCTGACTGCCTTCCGACCGGGATGTGCTGGCCGGGTCCGCGCCTTGCGACTTGCCGCTGTTGTCCGGGCGCGATGATGTCTGCCGGTTCGAATTGCTCTTCCCGTCGCCGTCCGATTCCCCGCGATAGTCATCGAGCGTGACGAATTTCTTGTTGGGCGTGGTTCTGGGAGCAGCGGGGCTCACCGGCTTCGGGCTGCTCTCCGGCCGGGATGTGCTGGCCGGGTCCGCACCTTGCGACTTGCCGCTGTCGTTCGGGCGCGATGACGTCTGCCCGTTCGGGCCGCCCCCGTTCGGGCCGCCTGTCGTGCTTTCGAGACGCTGCCCCGGTCGGGCAGGGCCGGACCCGTCCGGCTTCCCGGTTACAACGCGCTCATCCGGCGTCCGGGACGTGCCGCCCGGGTGCGCGACAGGCGTATCCGAACCGGTGTTCCTCGGCGGTGTGCCGCCGGGCTGGGAGTCCGGGGTGACCCGGGAGTCCGGTGCGACCGGGGGCCCGTCCGGGCGCTTCCCGGGCGGCGGGGCCAGGCCCGGCCCGTCGCCGGAACCTCCCGGACGCACGGCCACGGGCTGCTCCGGGCCGGGGGTGCTGACCGCGTCGCGGCCGACCGGACCCGGTTTCGGTGTCGAGCCGGGAGACTCCGTCGTCCGCGGGGCCGGCCGGTCCGGAACCGGGGTGGGCAGCGGCGCCGTCGAGGAGCCGTCGGCCCTCGTGGAAGGCGCGGGCATACCGGTCGTCTCACCCGAACGACCCCCGCCCGGCCCGCTGCTGGTCTGACGGCTGTCCGTGACGGACACGCCGTCCTTCCCCCCGGGCACCGGAGGCGCGACCGAATCGCCGTTCCTGCCCAGCGTGTCGGGAACGGGCAGGGAACGATCCCCGCCGGGCGTCCGGGTCGTACCGCCCGGATTGGCGACAGACCGATCGCCTGCGACTGTCGTGCCGTCACCGAGACGCTGCCCCGGCCCGTTGAAGCCAGCCTCCGTACGGGACCTACCGCCCGGATTGGCCACTGGCGGATCGCCTGCGACTGTCGTGCTGTCGCCGAGACGCTGCCCCGGCCCGTTGAAGCCGGCCC
>NZ_JBIAHA010000020.1:25697-83908 GCF_042870175.1 Streptomyces sp. NPDC006643
CCCCGTACGGGACCTACCACCCGGGTTCGCGACTGGCGGATCGCCTGCGACTGTCGTGCCGTCGCCGAGACGCTGCCCCGGCCCGTTGAAGCCGGCCCCCGTACGGGACCTACCACCCGGGTTCGCGACTGGCGGATCGCCTGCGACTGTCGTGCCGTCGCCGAGACGCTGCCCCGGCCCGTTGAAGCCGGCCTCCGTACGGGACCTACCACCCGGATTGGCCACTGGCGGATCGCCTGCGACTGTC
Organism: Streptomyces sp. NPDC006643; assembly: GCF_042870175.1. Classification (NCBI taxonomy): domain Bacteria; kingdom Bacillati; phylum Actinomycetota; class Actinomycetes; order Kitasatosporales; family Streptomycetaceae; genus Streptomyces; species Streptomyces sp. NPDC006643. The sequence goes on from NZ_JBIAHA010000020.1 coordinate 25,945, forward strand.
GTGCCGTCGCCGAGACGCTGCCCCGGCCCGTTGAAGCCGGCCCCCGTACGGGACCTACCACCCGGATTGGCCACTGGCGGATCGCCTGCGACTGTCGTGCCATCGTCGAGACGCTGCCCCGGCCCGTTGAAGCCGGCCCCCGTACGGGACCCACCGCCGGGATTCACCACAGGCGTATCCGAACCGGTGTTCCTCGGCGGTGTGCCACCGGGCTGGGAGTCCGGGGTGACCCGGGAGTCCGGAGCGACCGGGGGCCCATCCGGGCGCTTCCCGGGGGGCGGGACCAGGCCGGGGGCGTCCCCGGAGCCTCCGGGGCGTACGGCCACGGGCTGCTCCGGGGCAGGGGTGCTGACCGTGTCGCGTCCAGCCACCGGGCCCGGCTTCGGTGTCGAGCCGGGAGACTCCGTCGTCCGCGGGGCCGGCCGGTCCGGTATCGGAGTGGGCAACGGTGGCGTCGAGGAGCCGTCGGCCCTCGTGGAAGGCGCGGGCATACCGGTCGTCTCACCCGAACGACCCCCGCCGGGCCCGCTGCTGGTCTGCTGGCTGTCCGTGACGGACACGCCGTCCTTCCCCCCGGGCACCGGAGGAGCGATCGAATCGCCGTTCCTGCCCAGCGTGTCGGGAACGGGCAGGGAATGATCCCCGCCGGGCGTCCGGGACGGGGGCGGCGGAGCCGAGCCGTGGTCGCCGCCCGGTACAGGCCGGATCGGGGTGGGAGTGACACCTGGAGGCGCGGACGTCGTCGGGCCATCACCACCAGGAATGGGCCTGGGAACGACGGGAACATCCGCGCCACTGCCGAAGTGCCAGCCCAACATGCCGCCGCCGTGTGCTCCGAAACCCGCCCCCGCGACCGCGCTGATCGCCACCGTCCATGTCGCGTCGAAATCGGCGCCCGCGATCTCCGCACCCGCCGCGCCCAGGCCGATATCAAGGCCTACCTCGACCCCCGCGCCCACGACGGCGCCCCCGGTGGCACCGGCGACCGTGCTACCCACTGTCCCCAGCCGGCCCCCGATCGCCGTCAGAACAGAAGTCAGCCGCGTCAGCAGCGAGGTCACCATCGACAACAGCCGCGCCATGAGCGGCCCGAGACCGATCAGAACGAGGCCGGCGATGATACTCAGGATGTTCGCCCACATCGCCGCGTTGAGCTGCTCCGCGTACTCCTGGGCCGCCTTGTGCAGCTCGTCCGCGAAGCGGTTGATCGTCTGGCCGATCGTCCACGCCTGCTCGGCGGTCAGATCGACCTCGGGGCCCAGCGCCTCGTTCCAGGCCGCGCGTGCCTTGTCCCCCGCCACACCGGTGACACCGATACCGTCCGCATGACCGTTGACAGCGATGCGGGACTCATGGATTCGGTCACCGAGCTGAATCCAGGCATTACCCAGAGCGTACATATCCGCGATCTTGATATCGCCGAGTACGGATTCCGCATCTTCCACGGTGGAAACGCCTTCCTGGGCACGGTTGGTTCAACGGTCGCCGGCGGGACACCGCACTGACGGTCCGGACAGCTGACTGGGCTTAGGACACGGGCTGTGTTCGCGATGTGGGCGGGGCTCCGGCAGCGGGCTCATCGCCCCGCCCCTCCCCGTCACCGGCTCCCGGCGGCAGCGCCGGCTCCTCGGCCGGCACGTCCCGCTCATCCACCGCGACCTGCACCAGAGTCGGCTCGTGGCCGCGGCGCACCAGCATTCCCCGGCCGGGCTGACGACGGTGAGCACGCTGCTCACCGAGCAGCACACCTTCACGGTGGTCACCCGACAGCAACAGGGCGCCGGAGCCGATCTCCTTGAGCTTGCTCAGCAACGAGTCCGACAACAGGGCACGCGCGGCGCCGCCGACCCGACGGGCCAGTACGAGGTGGAAGCCCAGCTCGTCCGCCTGCGGAATGAACTGGGCCAGTGGGGCGAGCGGGCCACGCCCCATGGCACCGGCCGCCAGGTCGTAGTCGTCCGCCACGACGTACAGCTCCGGGCCCGCCCACCAGCCGCGCTCGGCGAGCTGCGTGGGCGTCAGGTCGGCCGGAGGCATCCGGGAGCGCAGCGTCTCGGTGAGTGCCTCGACCTGTCCGGCCACCAGATCGGCGCTGCCGCCGCGAGCACCGATGTACTCGTCCGGCACCACGCCCAGCAGGCTGTGCCGGTAGTCGACGATCATGAACCGCAGCTCGCGGGCGGAGTGGCGGTTGGCCAGACCGCGCATCCAGGCGCGCAGGAAAGCGGTCTTGCCGGATCCCGAGTCGCCGAAGACCACGAAGTGCGGGCTGCCCGAGGTGAGATCGAGTCCGACGGGACCCAGGTCGGACTCGCGGAGCGCGACGGGTACCTCACGTTTGCCGAGGGCGGCGCCGTGGCCGTCCCAGCGCTCGGCGGCTGTCGGCGCCGCGGTGGCCGCCATCTCGCCGACGGTGACCCGGTCGGGCAGTACGCGCAGCTCCGGGGCCGCGGGCCGCCGCCAGCTCGCCGCGAGCCTGGACACCAGCAGGCGTTCGGCCTCGGCGATCCCGTCCATACCGTCGACGCCGTCCAGCCGGGGAAGCGCGATGTGGTGGGTGAGCCCTGGGGAGGCCAGACCCCGTCCGGGAACGCTCTGGCCGAGAGCGCGTGCGGCCGGGCGGCTGATCTCGGATTCGGAGGGGTCGTTGAGCCAGGTTTCGAGACGGCCGGGAATGTTGTCGCGCAGGCCGACGCGGATCTCGGCCCAGCGGTTGGCGGTCATCCACAGATGGACTCCGACGCCGAGGCCACGGGCGGCGATGTCGGTGAGGAGGCCGGCGGCGTTCTCGTCGGAGGTGTGCAGTGCGCCCCAGTTGTCGACGACCAGCACGATGTCCGCGGCGCGAACGCCCTCGGGCAGGTCGCCGTTGGCGCGCCGGGTGCGCAGCTCGGCCGCCGACTGGATCCGCAGGTCGCGGAACATCCGCTCGCGCGCGGTGACGATCCGGCCGACCTCGGCCAGCACCCGGCGGACCCGCTCCTCGTCGCGGCGGCCCGCGATGCCCGCGACATGCGGGGCGTCGCTCAGACCGTGCAGCGAGCCACCTCCCATGTCGATGGCGTAGAACTGTAGTTCGTCAGGGGTGTGGGTCAGCATGGCGCTGAGCATCGCGGTGCGCAGGAAGGTGGATTTGCCGCTCTGTGGTGCTCCCACCAGGGCGATATGGCCCTGACGCCCCGTCAAGTCCGCCGTGAGGGGGCGTTGTTCCTGGCGCGCCGGTACGTCGAGCACGCCGATCGGGAACACCAGCCGACCCGCGTAGGGCCACAGGGAACAGCGCAGACCCAGCTCGGGATCGGCTTCCGGCTCGCCGAGCAGTGAGCTGAGCGCGAAGTGCGCGGGCAGTGGCGGCAGCCATACCTGATGTCCGGGGACGTCCTTGTCCACCAACCGCTCGACCGCGATCTGGAGTTCGGTCGCGCCCGCGTCCGGGGTCCACTCCCCCCGGGTCTCCTCGGTCTCCTCGGGCGCGAGCGGCGCGAGGTCGCCGTGTACGGCGAAGGGGACAGGTTCCGTGGGCGTGGCGGCGGTGTCGGAGTCCCGGTCGCGGTAGGGGGCCGAGACGTGGGCGACGCGGAAGCGTTCGTAGACCGACTCGTCCACCTTCAGATAGGCGGAGCCCGGGATGGCGGGCAGCGCGTAGGCGTCGGGGGTGCCGATGACGGCACGGGACTCGGCGGCGCTGAAGGTCCGCAGGCAGATCCGGTAGGAGAGGTGGGACTCCAGGCCGCGCAGCCTGCCTTCCTCAAGGCGCTGGGTGGCGAGCAGCAGATGCATCCCGAGCGAGCGTCCCACGCGGCCGATCTGGACGAACAGGTCGATGAAGTCCGGGCGTTGGGAGAGAAGCTCGCCGAACTCGTCGACGATGACGACCAGATAGGGCAGGGGTTCGAGGGGGTTGCCGTTGATGTCGGTGCCACCGGCGGCCTGGCGGAGCTGGTACTCGCGTACCGAGTCGACGTTTCCGGCCTCCCGCAGCATGCGCTGACGGCGCTGCTGTTCGCCCTGGAGGGCCTTGCGCATCCGGTCGACCATCGCGAGGTCGTCGGCGAGGTTGGTGATCAGGCCGGAGACGTGCGGGAGTTCGGTGACGCCCGCGAAGGTGGCGCCGCCCTTGAAGTCGACGAGGACGAAAGCCAGGTGTTCCGGCGCGTGCACCATGGCCATGCCGGTGACGAGTGTGCGCAGCAGCTCGCTCTTGCCGGATCCGGTGGCGCCGACGACCAGCCCGTGCGGACCGATGCCGCCCTGCGCGGACTCCTTGAGGTCGAGTTGCAGCGGTTCGCCGGTGCCGGTCACGCCGATGGGGACGCTGAGCAGGTCTTTCTCGTCGGGGCCGCGTCGCTTGGCCGCCGGGTCGAAGGCCGCCATGTCCGCGAAGCCGAGCATCTGCGAGAGGGAGACGTCCTCGGAGAGGACCTGTTCGCGTTCGCCGGACAGCATCAGCGGGGCCAGCGCACGCGCGGTGGCCTCCAGGACGGCGGGCGCCGGCTCGTCGAGGGCGCCTTTCTCGATGGCCGCGTGCAGGCCCGGCATGCGCCCCTCCAGGGCGAGTCCGCCGCGCGCGTCCGTTCGGGCGCGTACGTCGACCCGGCCCGGTTCGGAGCCCTCTTCCTCCACGAGGCACACCACGTGCACCCCGAGGTCGGGGCCCGCCTCGGTGAGCAGGTCGTGCAGGAGCGCGGACCGGGCCCAGGAGGCCTCGGGCTCGTAGTCGTCCAGGAAGACGACCAGGTGTCGGCGCGGGCCGCTGTCACGCTGCGGGACGAGACGGTTGCCGCGTTCGGTGCGGGCCGCGGTGGCCTGGTCGAGGGCGGCCCGCAGATAGTCCTGGAGTCCGGCGACGTCGTCGGCGAGCAGGGGGACGATCTCCTGCTCGTGGCCCGGTGCCTGATGGTCGGGGTCCTGGGCGTGCGGCAGCCACTTCGCCCAGTTCCAGGCGGAGTTGCCGCCGGTGACGACGGCGACCCGTACGTCGTCGGGGGCGTGCAGCACGGAGAGCTGGAGCAGCATGGCCTGGGCCAGTTCGCGGGTACGTGGACGCGGACCCAGCAGACTGACCACCCCGGCCGCCCGCAGGTCGATCCAAGCGGCCTGCCCGTCCACGGTGCTGTGCGCCTCGACGAGTTCGGCGGCGGCGTGCTGGCACTGGGCATCGACCTCGATGGTCGGGTCGCTCTGCTCGGGAATGCGCAGGGCGTCCGCCAGCGGCACCGTGCCGGTGCCGAGCCGCAGTCGCAGGAAGTCCTTGTCACCGGGGCGGCGTTCCCACACGCGCCGCCGCTGGGTGGCTATCGCCCACAGCCGCTCGGGGTGCGGATGCAGCCAGGCGTCGGCGGCCTGCTGGCCGATCCTGCTCAGCAGGGCACGTTTGCGTACTCCCGCCAGGTACTCCAGGTAGCGCTCCCGCTGCCGGAACTGGTTGCGGCGCCTGCTCCCCCGCATCTGCATCCGGACACCGATGGTGATGCCCACGGAGACGATGACGAAGGCGAAGCCCAGAAGGATCATCCACGCCCTGCCGTAAGCCACCATGTACGCGGCCATGCTCACGCTGGACATCAGGGGCAGGAGAAGCATCAGCCAGCCGGCCGCGCCCTGCGGCTGGGGCCGCTGGGGCGGGGAGGCCAGTTTCGTCATGCCCTCCGGCATCGGTGGGGGCATCATCCGGACGGGGCGGTGGAACGGAGTTCGACTCACGGTGGCTGCCTAGCTGACTGTCGAAACGCGGGACACGGGACACGGGAGGGGAAGGAAGAGGTACGCGGCAGGACTCAGTAGGGGAAGGTCATGGTGACCGCCGTCCGGTTGGTGTCGGTCACCTCCTCGGGATCACCGCCACCGCCGCCCGTCCCGGTCAGGTTGGTGATGAACTCCGCGAAGATCTGGGTGATGCCGTCCTCGGCCGCGGTGAAGTTGCCCGAGGCCATGCCGACCCCGTCCGCCAGCGTGGGCAGGACCCCCAGGGTCGGATCCTCCACGGTGCCGAACAGCTCCGTCATGACCCGCGTCCACTCGGCCTGCACCACTTCGGCGTCCGAGGCGGCCTGGCCCTGCCACGCCAGGCGCAGCCCGCTCAGCGTGGTTTGGACGGTCTCGATGCGCTCGACGACGGACAGGGCGAGTTTGACCAGCGCCTGGGACGTGGTGTGCATGCCCATCGGGGACACGTCGATGACGGAGGTGTCGTAGTTGGCGCTGTCGCTGTCAGCCATGACTGACCTTCCTCGGGTGACGATTCGATAAATCCCGGAGGTACAGGGGGATTTCACCGAAAGAGAGATAGTGAGACCGCACTGACAATTGGTTATATAAGTGGTAAACCTGGCGGAAGTTCCTCGGGGACCGCCCCGGCCGCGCACACCGGGCCGGGAAGTCGACGAGCAAGAGACGAGGGAGACAACGTGACCGAGCCGATCGACTCGCAGTACGACGAGACGCCGCTGCCCGAGCCGGAGATGGTGGACGAGGACGGCGACGGAGCCGCCGATCCGTCCGAGGACAACGGCAAGGACCTCAGCCACCTGGTACCGGAGACGGAGGTCGCGTGGGACGTGCCGCCCTCCTTCAACATCGACCCGAAGGACTTGTCGGGGGGAGGCGGGGACGAACCGCCTCCGGAGGAGGCCCCCGAACCCTCGGGAGACCTGCGGGCCGACCTCGGCGCGCTGCGTACCGCGGAGAAGGCGATGCTCGTCGAGGCGCGCACCCTGGTGGACAAGTACGAGGAGACCCGGGCCCTGGTCGCCGCCGTCAAGGGCACCGTCTTCGGGCAGGGCGCCACGGACGCGTACGAGCGGGGAGGGGACAACAGCAACTCGATGTCGTACGACCCGCAGGAGGGCAAGTCCGTCGCCAACCCGTTCGCCGCGACCGGCGAGGCGTTCGCCGCCGAGATGAATCCGGCCATGGAGCGCGCGCTGCTCAAAGTCGGCTCCACCATCGAGAAGCTGGGCGAGTACATCGCGCTGCTCAACCACTCCGGGCAGATATACGCGGAGGCCGACCGGAAATCCCGCTTCCCCGCCCCTCCGGGCAACGCCTGAACCGCCAGGCCTCGCCGCCCCGTTCCGCACGCGCGGGGCGGGGCGGCCGTGTGCCGTGGCGTGGCGGCGGGCCGCACCTCGGCCGGCCCGCCCCGTCACGAGTGCGCCGCGGCGCCGCTCAGGCACCGGGCTGCCCGTCGGTCACATTGCCGTAGTTCGTGTACTCCGCGTTGTAGTAGTTCGAATAGCTGGAGTTCATCCGGACGAGGATGTCCTCCAACAGCGCCTCCAGATCGTGCTGGGACGTCTGGAACCACGCCTTGATGTCGTCGAAGGATCCGTACGACGGGCTGTTCCAGGAGAGGCTGATGTCGGCCATCTTGGAGTCGATCGACCCCATGTCGGTCGTGATCTCCGCCGACTCCCGTTCCACCGTCCCGATCGCTTCCTTCAGCGCCTCGAGGTGCGCGCGCCATTCGTCCATGTTCGGGTCCGCCATGGGGGAGACACCTGCCTTTCACCGGTCCGAAGTCCTCTGGGGGTTCTGCCGCGCCGTCCCGCTCACAGGACCGCTCCCGGGGGGAGGTCGACCGGCAGGAGCGTGGTGAGCAGTTCCTCGTCGGCCGACGCCAGATCGACGGCGCTCAAGCCGAGTTCGCCCACGCGCTGCGCGTGCCTCTCCGTCATCCCCTGGAAGACCTGCCGCGCGGTGCGCCCGTTGCCGAACTGCTCGCCGCGCGGCAGGGCTTCGAAGTAATCGTGCAGCGCGGCTGTGGTCTGCGGCGCGAAGGCGTACTCGTGGCTGTCGGCCTGGTGCTCGACGATGCGCACCAGCTCGGCCGAGGAGTAGTCGTCGAAGTACAGGGTGCGGGTGAAGCGTGAGGCCAGGCCCGCGTTGGACTCCAGCAGCCGGTTCATCTCCGTCGGGTATCCGGCGACGATGACGACCACCTCGTCGCGGTGGTCCTCCATCAGCTTCACCAGCGTCGAGACGGCCTCCGCGCCGAAGTCGGTGAACTGGCCCTGGGGTACGAGGGAGTACGCCTCGTCGATGAAGAGCACCCCGCCCAGCGCGCGCCGGAAGACGGCGGTCGTCCTGGGCGCGGTGTGCCCGACGTACTCCCCGACCAGGTCGCCCCGGTCGGCCTCGACGAGATGACCGCGGCTGAGCAGACCGAGCGCCGCGAGAAGGCCGCCGTAGAGACGGGCGACGGTGGTCTTGCCGGTGCCGGGGTTCCCCGCGAAGACCAGGTGCCTGCTCAGCGGCGGCGGCGCGAGCCCGGCGTCCTGGCGCACCTTGACCATCTGCATCAGCTTCGTGAGCGTGACCACATCACGTTTGACGCCTTCCAGGCCGACCAACTGGTCCAGTTCCGCGCGGAGTTCGGCCAGCTTCGCGGCGGCCGTCTCGGGGGCGTCGGGATCCTGCTCCCCCACGCCCGCACCCGAGACCCCGCCGGCACCCGCGCCCGAGGCGCCGGCGGGGCCGACCGTAGCGCGGACGCCGGGCACCGTGGTCCTCCCCTCGCCCGCCGGCGGGGGCGGCAGGGTCGGCAGCACCGGATCGGCCACGTCCTCGACGCGGCAGTCCTGCGCGTACACCTCGGCGTCCTCGTCCCGCAGCAGATCGGTCTCGGTGCCGTCCACCGCGCAGCGGCGCAGCACGATCCGGGAGCGGGCGCCGGCGTAGACGGCCGGGAAGCGGCTCCCGGTGAGGTAACAGTCCTCGTACTGCCCCTCGCCGCCGTCCCCGACGTACAGCGCGTTCTTCGCGGCGGACTCGATCGTGAGGCCGTGGACCGTGGGACGGGCCCCCGCGTGGACGACGACACCGCTGCCCCGGGACTCACGCACCGTCCCGCCCCTCACGAAGCCGGTGCTCCCCTCCTCCAGGAGCAGGCCGGTGGTACTGCCGGTGATCGTCACGTCCTCCAGCAGAGCGCCCGTGTCCCGGCAGACCCGGACACCGGTGTCGCCGGGAGAAGCGACGACGCATCTCGCCAGCAGCGGCCGGTGGGTGGTGAGCAGGCGTACGGCCTCGTGGTCGCCCTCCACAAGGCAGTCGCGCAGGGCCGCGTCGCCGCCCTCCACGGACACCCCCGTCAGCCCGACGTCGGTCACCTCGCAGCGCTCCGCCACGAGTTCCGCCCGTTCGGTGACACGCGCGCCGTACTCGGGAGTGCCGCCGATCGCGCAGTCCCGTGCGCTCACACGCGCCGAGCCGCCCAGATGCACGGCCGTGTAGGCGGTCTCCCGTACGGTGCACCCGGCCAGGGTGACCAGGGACTCGCCCGTCGCGTACAGCCCGTTGGCGCCCGCGCGGGCGAAGGTGGAGTCGAGCGCGGTGGCCTGCCCGCTCACGCTGACGACCAGCGCGGTGTCCGCGCAGTCCACGGCGCGGACCGAGACCAGTTCCGCGACGGCCTCTCCGGTGATCAGTACCGCGGCCCCGGTGGTGTGGTGCACATGGCAGCCGGTCAGCGCGATCGCGCTCCCGTCCTCCGCCAGGACGCCGGAGCGCGCGGTACGGAAGATCTCACAGTCCCGCAGCCGTACTCCCTGGGCCGATTCGGCGGGGCGGTCCCCGGCATCGGCCGAGAAGTCGGCTGCCACGGGGTTCCGGTCCACACCGGGGAGCCGGTCGTCCCAGGGCCGGGGGCCCTTCGGTCCCGCCGAGCGGCCCGCCGTGCCGCGTACCCAGACGCCCTGACCCCCCGCCTCGTGCACTCGGCACTCGCGCAGCTCCGCGGAGGCGTGCCCGTCGACGAGGACGCCGGCGGCGCCGCTGCCGCGTATCTCACAGCGGGTCAGGGCCGCGTGCGCCCCGGCGGTCACCACGACGCCGCGGCCGGTGACGCCGTCCACCAGTGCCTCGGTCAGTTCGAGTGACGCCTCGTCGTCGACGATCACACCGTCCCCGGTGCAGCCGCCGACCGTCAGGGCTTCCAGCGTGGTACGGCTCGTGCCCGTCAGACGCACCGCCGCGCCCTCGGCCTGCCGCACCGAACAGCCGCTCAGCAACGGGGCCGCCGCCGCGGTCACCTCGATACGGCCGCCGGTGATCTCGCAGTCCCGCAGCACCGGTTCGCCGCCGCGCAGCAGCACCGCGGCCTCGCGAGGCGCCGGGGAGACGAGCGCGAAGCCGCGCAGTTCGGGGCGGCCCTCGTGCACGGTGACGGCCGGGCCTCGCGGAGCGACCAGCCGCACCGTGCCCTTGGCGACCAGGACGACGTCCTTGGACAGCACAAGACTCTCGGTGTACGTCCCGGCCTGCACGGTGATCACGTCGCCGGGCCTGGCGTCCCTGACCGCCGCGCCGATGGAGCGGTGCGCTCCCCAACTGCCCGGTGCCACCCGCTGTGCGACCGACTTCACCTCACGCACCTCTGGCCGGTCCGCCCGCCGGTCACAGATCGCCGCCGAGGTTGGCCAGCCAGCCGAAGAGGCCGAGGACGCCGGCGGTGAGCGGCAGGGAGGCCACGATGAGAGCGGTGACAAGGCCCCCGGGCCAGGTGGGCCGCTCCGGCTCGATCGGGCGCAGAGCCGCCCCGAAGGCGAGGAACAGCCCGGTGGCGACCAGGACGGCACCCGCCGCGAACCCGGCCAGCGGGCCCGCGGCCTGCGAGTCGAAGAGATACTCGGGCACCCGCACGGACAGCGCGAGCAGTCCCAGCACTCCTGCGGCCAGCTGCGGGACGACACTGGACAGCACGCGCAGCGAGCCGGCCTGGAGCAGCAGCCCGACACCGACGCAGCCCACCAGGAAGAGGCCGTACACGTCACGGGACGTGGTCAGGGTGACCAGGGAGGCGGTGAGAACGGTGGCGGTGACGATGCTGAGGAAAGCGAGCAGCCCGTTGCCCCGGCGGACGACGGCGGCGACATCGTCGCTGTCCAGGGCGGGGGCGCTGGTGTCCGGGCCGTCGGGCACGAGCACCGCGATCTGGCTGGCGATCCGGGGCAGCAGTCCGGCCAGCAGGAACATCACCAGGGCCACCACCGCCGCCGAGCTGGTCAGACTCGCGTCGAACACGACCAGCGGCGCCACGAACAACGCGGTCACCAGCGTGAGTGACAGGAGCACCACGGTGGCCGGAGCCGCGAACGCGACCACTCCGGCGAGCGCGCCGATCACCGCGGTGCCCATCACCAGGAGCGGAGTGACCACCGGGCCGTCGACCGGCGCGCCCAGGCCCACGCAGGCCAGCAACGGACAGGCGGCCAGCGCGAGGAGCTGGCGCACCGAACGCGGCAGCGGCCAGTTCTTGCGCTCGGAGTACCAGGCGAGCAGCGCCGATGACAGGGCGGCCAGACCGAAGAACAACACGGCCACGCCGGCGATCCGCCGCGATCCGAGCCACGCGGCCGAGAGCACCATGGCCACCAGCCCGGCGCCGAGGACGGACTGGGCACGCCGGCGAGCGCTCCACAGGCCACTGTCCTCACGGGCGTCCGCGACCTGTTCGTCCAGGTCGGTGACGGTCAACTCGCTCAGTTCCGCGGCCCGCTGGTCGCGCAGATACAGGGTGGCACCGTCCACGATCCCCGCCCCCGACAGCGTGTCGCCGGGGGCCATCGGGGCGTCTCCGGACTGGGCGAGTGTCCAGACCTGGGGCATGCCCTCGGACTCGGGCTGGCCGCACAAGGTGGCGAGTCGCGGAACGTATTCGGCGATCGGAGCCTGGGTCGGGAGCGCCAGGTCGACCTGCCTGCGTTCGCCGACCACGGTGACCCGGCAGCGTTCATCGGGCACGGACGTTTCCTTCGGTATTCGTAACGCGGAGGCGTGGAGTGGTGGGGTGGGAAATGCGATGCCTCACTGCCGCCATGTCGACACGTTCGCCCATTCGGCGTCGCTGTAGTTGTTCCAGTTGACATTCATCGCCTGCGCGATCCGGCCGAGCACGCCGTCCTCTCCGAAGAGGCCGTTGGCTGCCAAGTCCCACCCGTTCTGCATGTCCTGGTAATAGGTGGCGGCCTCGCTCTCCCGCCACGCGTCGGCCAACGGCGCCAACTTGTTCTTCAGCGTGATGAGTTCACCGGTGACTTCTCCGGACCTGGCGTTGATGGTGCTGCCCGCGAGTGCGAGCCCCTCGCCTACGTAGATGGGTGTGCCGTCGATGTTGGCCATGAAAAACGCTCCTCGAACGCGCGCGGTCCCGCATAGAAAGCGGAGATGAACCGGCTGAATACGCGGATGGGATCAGAGTGCGGATGAGAGTGCAGATCAGTTGAAGTTCGTTCCGGACGGCGGGTCCGGAACGTCCGCGCCCAGCGCGTTGAGGTTGTTCAAGTTCTGCTGCTCGGTGTCCTTGTAGTTGACGTAGGTGCCCTGAAGTCCCTTGGAGATACCGTCCAGGGCGTCGTTGATCATCCGTGCGTAGATGTCGTACTCCGCCATCATGGTCTGGAACTGCACCTGGGCTATGCCCTGCCAGCTCGCCTCCAGGCTGGTCACGTAGCTCTTCAGGTCAGCCAGTTGTCCGGCGATCTCCGCCGCCGTGGTGGCCGTGCTGGTGGAAGCTTCGGCCAGATATTCCGGTGTCACCCGGTACGTCACACCACCGACGCTTACGGAAGACTCGTCAGCCATATGGGAATCCGCCCTTCTCGACCGTTCCCTTGTAGTCAAACACCACCACGGCATTGAACGGACCAAGTGAGCAGCACCTGAGCAGCTTCTGAACACAACAGGGAAGCCGTGCTCACCTTGCCGGAGTCGTGTCCGTCGTCGTATGCGCCGGACGACCATTCCCGGGACAGTGCTTTCGCACGCGCGACATCTCCCGATGCGTTTTACGTCGCGGAGTCATCGCTTTCCTGGGCAGGAAGGAGAAGGCCTTGTCCGGAGCTTGCCGAATGATTTTCCAGGGATTGCTCAAAGGTTGCTTTCGCGACCCCGACCCCGCCCCGACCACGACCCGCCCCGACCCCGGCCTTCGACCCCCGACTCACATGGCCGACCACGCGAAACGCCCGGCCGGGAAAACCCGGCCGAGCGCCTGCGTAACCTTTTCGCGACCCGATCGCAGGGTCAGTCAATCAACTGCCAGCGGCTGTCGTCCCGTGCACCGCACGGGCCGATCACCAGCCGCTGGGCCGGCTTCATCTTCTCCGCACCCGAGCCGCTGACCTTGAGGCACAGATGGTTGCTGGCGTAGTTGCGGATCATGACGCTGCCGTCCCCCGCCGGGTCGAACCACCACAGCTGGTTGTCGCCCATGGTGCCGGTGCAGTTGGCCTCCAGGAGCGCGGTCCCGGCCGGCTGACTCCCGCGAGTCGGCAGGTCCATGCAGAGACCGTCCTTCAGGTTGGCGAACTGCACAAGATCGACGCCGCCGGGCCCGGCGCCGGGACGAGGGGCCGTCATCCTCCACCGCTGGTTGTCCTTGTCGGTACCGTCGCAGTGGTACTGGTTGACGTCCTCACCCCTGCTGCCCGCCTTGTAGTAAGGGATGTCGGCGCACAGCCCGGTGACCACATTCTTCAGCAGCAGCGTGCGGGACGAGGCTGTCAGCGTCCGCAGCTCCGCCTCTGCCCCCTTCTCCGTCTCTTTCTCCGCCTGCTTCTTCGTCGGAGAGGGCGGCGGTGGGACAACAGGGTCCGGTACGGGCCGCTCGATGCCCGAGCCGGCCCCCGGCGCGATCTCCTCCGTCACCTTCGGCGCGGTGGACCGCGGCGGAGGAGGCGACGTGGCTGTGCTGGGCTGCTGCGTCACCTTCTCCTCGGCCGCCAGCTTGACCTTCTCCGCCTTCTCGTCGGCCTGGTAGCTGCGCCACGCGCCCACCCCCAGGGTCGCGCCCGCGACGAGCGCCAGTACGGCCACCGCGCCGGCGACCCTGGTACCCATCCGCGGACGCTCACCCGGCTGCTGGGCGCTGGTCGTCAACGCGTCGACGAACCGCGCCCGTTGCCGCCGTTTCGTATCGTCCTGGTCGATTTCGCTCAATGCCCGTTCCCAACTCGCAGTGGCTTCAACAAAGGAGCAGCCGGCCACCCCGGGGGCGCGCGCGAGCCCGGTCCCCGGACACGCCCCGGCGGACCGGGCCGCGCCGGACTCATGGCGGCACCGGTTCGTACAGCTCGCGGTCCCGCAGGAGTTCGGCCGCCGTCACCAGCGAAGCGGAGAGCCGGCGCCGGTAGGTGCTGAAGGACAGCGCCGCCCGGTTGGCCGCGGCCTGCTGGCTGCGCGGCCCGCTCAGATAGGTGATCTCCAGGACCTCGGCCAACTGCCGTTGGCCGGGCTGCGACCGCAACTTCAGCACGGTCTCCGTGAGCACTTGGCGCAGCGCGGCGGGGCCCGCGTCGGAGGCCACCAGCCGGGTGCGGAGCAGCGCGCTGTGCGCCAGTTGCTCCGGTTCCGAGGCATTCTGGTAGGCGTGCTTGACGGCCCCCACGAACTCCGGCCACGGCATGGCGGGGGTCACCGGTTCGGCGACCGCGGACGAGGCCGCGGGCTCGTCCGCCAGCAGCCGGTTGCTCAGTTCCTCCGCCCAGCGGGCGAACGGCACACGGCGCCAGTCCCACACGTACGCGGACATCGGCTCGCCGTCCGCGCGGCCGGCCCTCTCCCCGGTCTGCCGGCCGTACAGACCGAGCAGCCGTGAGAGTTCCCTCTGGTCCTGTGCCACGCAGGTCCAGCTCACCGCGAGACCTGGTGTGGTCGCCCACAGCGTGGTGAGGGCGAAGCAGGCCGCCACCGCGCTGCCGGTGCTCCAACGACCCAGCAGCAGCCGCCCGGTGCGTCGTAACGGCGACGACCGGTCGGCCAGGTGTTCCAGCGCGAGGTGCGCGACCGGATCGTCGGGCAGGTCCGTGGCGTCCGGTTCCAGCGAGGGCGCCACGAGCGTGCCGACGACACCGCGTTCGTCCTCGGCGAGGACGAACGCCGAGGGCTGCCGATCCCACCACTGCCGGGCGAGACCGCGGGCCCCGGCGCCGTGCTCCGCCTCTATCGCGTCCAGCACCGTGGGCAGGTCCTCCGGGCGCGCGGCGCGCAGTTGGAGACGGTCCGCCCCGTTCCAGTCCGCCGCGTCGCGGACCACGGAGTTCGCCCTGCCGAGGTAGGCGAGGCCGGCGCCGAACGCCCAGCGGCCCCCCGTACGCCGGGTCAGCCGTTCGGTCAGATGCGTGTGCAGCCGGCGCAGCAGGCGCTCGTACGTCTCCGGATCGCGCCAGCGCAGATCGACCAGCACCGCTTCTCGTACCAGTCCGTGGGGTATGAGACCGGCGGCGGTGCTGCGTACGAACGACAGTCCGTGCAGCCAGGCGAACAGCGCCTGGGCCTCGGCCACCGGCACATCCAGGGTGCGCCGCACCAGTTCCTCGGTGGTGACCCTGGCCAGCGCCAGTACTTGGAGCGCGTCGGTCCTGGCCGCCGACGGGGTCTCCCGCAGGAGCTGTTTCAGCAACTCCCGTGCCAGATCGGGTGAGTCGTACAGATCCCGCCCACCGCCCGGTCCGACGGTCCCCGCGGAGGTTTCCCTGTCGTCGGCGAAGAGCGCCAGAGCCAGCGGCAGTCCGTGCGCGGCCCGGACCATCTCGGCCACCGATGTCTCCGGCACACCCCGGTTGCGCAGGACCACGGCCGCCTCGGCGTCGTTCATGCCCGGCAACCGTATGCTGCGCAGCGCGTGCCACCACTGGGGGTCGGTACGCCACTCGGTCTCCGGGGGGCGGCGCGAGCCGACCACGACCAGCAGATGCGTGGGCATACGGGGCAGGAACTCCTCGCGCAGCCACCGCTCCAGCGAACCGAGCGACTCCGCGGAGTCGATCAGCAGCAACTGCGCGTCCTCGGGCGGTCCCTGCGCCGTGAGTGCGGCCCAGAAGGCATCCGGTGTCGCATCCGTGCAGCGCATGTCGACGGTGCGTACGGCCCTGCCGTGCGCCCGCGCCTCGTCCGCGAACCGGAGCAGCAGGGTGCTCTTGCCGACACCTCCCATGCCGTGCAGCCACACCATGAAGAAGCCACGGGCTTTGTTGTGCAGCAACTCGCGCAGCAGTCGCAGTTCGGCGACGCGTCCGGTGAAGAACTCCCCCCGCAGCGCGGCCAAGACGTTTCCGTGGGATTCGACGGACATAGGCGTGGGGGCTTCCGAATCTCCTGAGCTGGTGTACCACCCTGATCTCGATCGGCTCACCGCGAGCGATCATGAAAAGGGGGTCGGGTCACTTCGTGGCGGAGCGCCGGCGGGTGCGGCCACCGGTGACGACGGGTTCAGCCGCCGGTGGCTCGGGCATGCGTCGATCCAACCGGCCGTGACGCGCTCCCGGTAGTGGCTTTTCATCACGTCCGCGCCATGACATTCGTGACGGCCGGGCATGACGTGGTGTCACTGGTGTACCGCGGGACCAGCACGGATACTGGCCGGACGATGTCTGAAATCACCGAGCCGACGTCAAAGGGACGGCTGCGCCGGCTCAACCTGATCACGCTGCTCCCGGTGCTCGCTTTCAGTGGGGTGTACCTGGTAGCGCTGGACGCCGAGTCCTGGTCGGACGCCGTGGTCCTGGGCCTGGGTGTGGCCGCGACGCTGGTGGCCTTCATATCGTGGACGGCGGGCAAGCTGGCCCGGGTCGCCGTGCCCTGTTTGATCATCACCGCGGGCGTCTGGCTCTTCGGTGCGCTGGCGGCCGGGAGCGGCAAAGCGATCTTCGGTCTGTCCATCGTGGGCCCGCTGGTCGTACCGCGGCTGCGCCGCCATCGTGCCGCAGCCGCCGTCACCCTGGTCAGCTATGTCGCCCTCGTGGGCGCGGCACGGTTCCTGGTAACGGATGACGACCCGCGCCAGGTGCTGATCAGGTACGTCATCGTCCCCGCGGGAGTCACCGCCATCGTGACGGGGCTGATGTTCCCCAACAAGAATTTCTACGACGTCGTCCAGGAGCTGGAGGAGTCACGTCAGCATGAGGCGGAGCTGGCCGTGGTGCGTGAGCGTATGCGGTTCGCCAGCGACCTGCACGACATCCAGGGTCACACCCTGCACGTGGTGAAGCTCAAGGTCGCCCTCGCACAGAAGCTGCTCCATCGCGACCCCGGCCGGGCGGAGCAGGAACTGCGCGAGATCCGCTCTCTCGTCGGCGACACCATCACCCAGACCAAGGAACTCGTCTACGCACAGCGCCGGCTCAACCTCCCCGCCGAGCTGGAGAACGCGAAGAACCTGTTCGAGGCCGCCGGCATCCAGGTCCACATCCGCCGCGTGGCGGACGTGGACAGTCGCGCGGGCGAACTGCTCGGCCAGGTCCTGCGCGAGACAACGACCAATATCCTGCGGCACGCCCAGGCCCGAGAAGTGCGGATCACCTTGTCCGAGTCAGGCATCACCATCGTGAACGACGGCGTACCGGACACGCCGCTCCCGGAACTCAGCGGTCTCGCCGTTCTCCAGCAACGCGTGGCCGACAACGGGGGGAAGCTCACGGTGGACCAGAAGGACGGGCTTTTCCTGACCGTCGCCGACTTCCCGTCGCCCGGTCCCGAGGCACAGGAGGCCCGATGACCACCATCGTGATCGCCGACGACGAGGCACTCCTGCGCAAGGCGCTCGCCGCGCTGCTGCCGCTCGAGGGCGACATCTCCGTACGCGCCGAAGCCGCGGACGGCGAGGAAGCCGTACGGGCCACCCTGCGGTACCGGCCGGACGTGCTCGTCATCGACCTGGAGATGCCCGGCGTCGATGGGCTCAGCGCCGTCTCGGCGATCCGCAGCGTCCGCCCCGACCAGGTCATCCTCATGCTGACCCGGCACGCCCGGCCCGGGGTGCTGCGCCGGGCGCTGAAGCTCGGTGTCCAGGGATTCGTCAGCAAGTCCGCCGAACCGGCGGACATCGCGTCCGTCATCGCGGCCCTGCACGAGGGACGGCGCTGGATCGACCCGGACGTCTCCGCGCTCGCCCTCATCGACGACTGCCCGCTCACCGACCGTGAGATCGACGTCCTGCGCGCCACGGCCGACGGCTACTCCGTCGCCGACATCGCCGGTCAGCTCCACCTCGCCGAGGGCACCGTCCGCAACTATCTGTCCAACGCGATGCGGAAGACCCAGACCCAGACCCGGCACGAAGCGGCGCGGTACGCCCGCGAACACGACTGGCTGTGACCACGCCGACCCGTGATGGGCCACGACTTCGGCGGCACGCACGCCGCCGAAGTCGTGACCGAAGAGGTCCACAGATGCGCCGAACTCGGCCAACTCCCCCACCGGCCGGTCCCGGTAGCCCTCAGCGGTGGCACTGAATCCGGCGCTCGGTCTGCCGCAGAACCTCACGACGGGAGGCCGGCAACGAAGCGTTGCACACTCCGGACGGTCTCCTCGTACATCTCCGGGACGGCGGCCCGGAACATCAGATCGCCCGCGTGGCCCGTGCCGGCCACAGTCCGGGACGTCGAGTCGACGCCGGCCTCGACGAGGGCGCGGTGGTAGGCCAGCCCCTCGTCCCGCAGCGGGTCGAGCTCGTTGACGGAGATGGCGTGCGGTGGCAGCCCGGCCAGGTCCTGCGTGGTTGCGTGAATGGGCCAGCAGAGAGGATCGGTGGCGTGCTCGGCACCGGGATCGTAGACCTCGGCGAGAATGGCGGCGGCGTCGCAAGCCATGAGGTAGCCGTCGTTCTCGACGAGCGACGGAAACGCCGCTTCCCGCTCCTCGGCGCTGCGCCCGTAGAGTCCGGAGATGCACGGGACCAGGGAGTAGACGCCGTCGATGGCGGCAAGCCTTCCCTCGCGCTTGGCGCGGATCGCGGTGGCGAGCGCCAGATTGCCCCCGCCCGACTCGCCCGCGACCGTGAGCGTGGATATCCCCAGTTCCTCACGGTGCTCGTGCACCCAGTCGAGCGCTGCCGCACAGTCGTCGAGGCCGGCCGGGAACGGGTGGGGACCGAGCCGGCCACCGCCGTTGCGGAATTCGACGCCGACGACGACAAGACCGCCGGCGGCCAACTCGTCGTGGAACCGGGCGTAGATGGGGCCCGAGCCTTGGAGCATCACCATGCCGCCCCCGTGCAGATAGACGATGCCGGGCAGGGGGGCGGAGGGGGCCGGGGCGGAGGGGGCCGCGGGCCGCGACACGTACAACTGGATGTCGTTCCCGGCCGGACCGGGGATCGTCTCGGTGTGGTGGTCGAGGCCGGCGATCGGTTCCAGGCCGGCGACGAGCGTGGCGAAGAGCTGCTCGGACCCGGCCTCCGCGGCCGTGACGAACTCGAGAAGTCGCTCCCGCGAGGCGTCGGGGCCGAGCGGGGCAGGCACGGTGTCGTGATCCAGACCGAACCGTGCCAGCGCTTCCACCACTCGTGGATCGGTGCGCGGGTCGGTACGCAGATTCAGGGCGTCGTCGCCCAGGCGTCCGGGCCGCTCATTCACCTTGGTGCTGTCCGATGTCATTCTCACGCCTTCTCTCGCGCCCGCCCACGGCGGGCCGGTTTCCCGCAGGATGCGCAGCCCTAAATGAAGCTCGACAGTATCAGATCACCATCGTACTGATACATGCATGCATCATTTATGCTCGGTAGAGTGACTCCGGACATGGGACGCGCAATGAGAGACACCAGCCCTCCGCGACGGCTGCGGGCAGACGCGGAACGCAGCACGGCTCGAATCCTGGAGGCGGCCGAGGCCGTGCTCGCCGTCGACTCGACCGCTTCGCTGGAGCGGATCGCGGAGGCGGCCGGGCTCACCCGAGTCACGATCCACCGCCGCTTCTCCTCCCGGAAAGCCCTCATCGACGCCTTGAGCGCGCGGCTCAATGAGCAATATCTGCTCGCGCTCAAGCAGGCGCGCGCGGAGACGGCGCCCCCGGCGGTCGCGCTGCACCGCCTGACCGAGATCATTTTTGGGCTCAAGATCAGCCACCGGTTCACCATGGACCTCAACTCGGACTCCCTGACGGGCAGGCCGCTGCTCAGCCGAGAGGCCGCGGACGGTCTCGACGCGCTGTTCGCACGGCTGCACAGCGCCGGAGCGATCACTTCGGCCGACCCGGCATGGGGACGCCAGCTCTATCTGACCCTCCTGTGCGAGGTGGGCGGACTGCCCGAGGACGCGCCCAGCTTGACTGGCGCGGCGAACGGCCAGTGGGACGAAGCGGGAGCCCGGACCGATCTGCTGGTGGCCACGGTGATCGGCGCACTCGGCGGACGGAACGGTCGCACCACCGCCGAGTAGCGGACGGAACCGTCGAGCGGCGGACAGAAGCGTCGGGCACCGGACAGAACCGTCGAGCAACGGGCGGAACCGTCGAGCACCGGCAACGGGCCTCGGTGGCGCGGGACTTGCCCCAGGGCGGGGTACGGTGCCCGACTCCCCCGGCCGGCGCTCGCGGTAGTGGCTTCGCGTCATGTCCGCGCCATGACGTTCCGGGCAGTCACGCATGACGCGGTGTCACTGGTGCACCCGGCGGTTCCGCACAGACACTGGCTGCACGATGTCCGAGAACACCTGGTGCCCGCTCAGATCTGGTTCGCGCCACCATCGACGTAGAGGTTCGCGCCGACGACGTAGCTGCTCTGTTCCGAGGCCAGGAAGGCCACGACCGCGGCGGCCTCCTCAGGCCGGCCCATCCGCCCCTTGGCCACGGTCGCGGCGGCATGTTCCTTGACAGCCTGAGCGGTCTCCTCGTCGCCGAAGACCGCGGCGCCCCCGGGAGTGTCGATCCACCCCGGCGAGAGCACGTTGACCCGGATGCCACGGTCCTTGAGTTCGTTGGACCACGTCCGCGCGAAGGAGCGGACGGCCGCCTTCGACGCCGCGTACGCGCCGAACGCCTCTATTCCACGGTCGCCGGCCGTCGAGCCGACCAGAATGACGGAGGCTCCGTCGTTGAGCAGCGGCAACGCCTTCTGCACGGTGAACAGCATGCCTCGGGTGTTGATCGCGAAGGTCTGGTCGAAGTGCTCCTCGGTGGTCTGCTCCAGCGTCATGAACGATGCGACCGCCGCGTTCGCCACGAGCACGTCCAGACCCTCGCCGCGCGCCTGGACCGCCTCGTAGAGCCGGTCCAGGTCCTCCGACTTCGAGATGTCGCCGACGACCGCGGTGGCCCGGTCGGCTCCGACGGTCTTGACGGCGGACGCCAGTTCGGCCTCGCGCCGGCCGGTGATGAACACGTACGCGCCCTCGTCCGCCAGTCGTACGGCGGTGGCCAGACCGATACCGGTGCCGCCCCCGGTGACCACCGACGTCTTGCCATCCAGCTGTCCCATGTGGGTGTCTCCATCACTCTCTCGATGCCGATCCGTTCGCTTTCGATCCTGCGGGAGATCGGGGAGACTATCCATGACGCAGAGTCCGTCGTTCTTTACGTATCGTCCAGGAGGTGTCGTCGGTGCTCGGTTTCGGAGATCCGGTGGCCGATTCGATCGGCCTGCTCCGGCCCCGCACGGTGGTCGGGCCCAATCTCCGGGCCGCCGGCGAGTGGGCCCTGCGCTTCGACACCTTCCTCCACGTACGGGTGGGCGGCCTCGTACGCGGCACGTGCTGGCTGATCCTCGAAGGGCACGAACCGGTGCTCCTGCGGGAGGGCGACACCTTCATGCTGGGCAACCCCCCGCCCTACGTACTGGCCAGCACACCCGACGCCACCCCGCGCCCCGCCGGGCCGGTGTGGGCAGCCGCCGAGGACGGATACGCACGGATCGGCCCGGAGTCCGAGGAGGACGTCTACCTCTGCGTCGGGCACATCGCCTTCGACGAACGGAACGCGGCCCTCCTGACCAATCTCCTGCCGCCGCTCGTGATCGTCCGCGTGGCCGATCCCCACGGCAGTACGCTCGCCCGGCTCACCGATCTCCTCGCCACCGAGGTCGGGGTCGCCGCCCCCGGCGGCCCACTGGTGCAGAACCACCTCGCACAGATCCTGCTCGTCCACATGCTCCGCGCCCACGCCGGCCAGACCGACCGGCCCACCGGCTGGCTGGGCGCCCTCAACGAGGACGGCATCGGCGCCGCCCTGCGCGCCGTCCACGCGGACATCGCCCACTCCTGGACCCTCAGGGAACTCGCCGAGATCAGCCACATGTCGCGATCCGCGTTCGCCCAGGCCTTCAAGAAACACGTCGGGGTCCCACCGCTGGAGTACCTGATCCAGTGGCGCATCAGCCTCGCCCGCGACGCCCTCGCCCGCGACACCCTGTCCATCTCCGAACTCACACGCGCCACGGGCTACCTGTCCGAAAGCGCGTTCAGCACCGCGTTCCGCCGCGTCGTCGGCACATCACCCGCACAATTCCGCAACCAGGCACGACAACCACCCCGCCCGGCCACGAACGGCAACCGGCGCGCCCGTCAACGCAGTTGAGCGTGGAACCGCCGACGCCGCGACGAGGCTGAGCGGGCGGTCAACCGGCTCAAGAACCCCCCGCGCCCGACGCCCCGGAAGCCGGGTCGGGCCTCCCGCGCTTGATCGCGGCGTCGACCGCGGCGCCGATACGGCGCAGTGTCGCCAGCTCGTGCGGCTCCAGCTCGTCCATCAAGTACTCGCGGACGGCGGCGACATGCCCAGGCGCGGCGGCCACGACTTCGTCGAAACCGGCCTCGGTCAGTGTCGTATTGGTACGTCTGCCGGGGCCCGGGACCCGGGCGCGCGTGAGCAGCCCGCGCTTCTCCAGCCGGCCGACTACATGCGACAACCGTGAGAGCGACGCCGACGTCCGCGCCGCCAGATCGCTCATCTGGAGCGTACGAGCCGGCTCTTCGGACAGCACCGAGAGCACCATGTACTCGAAGAAGGTCAGTCGCGTCTCGCGCTGCATCCGCGCGTCCAGGGCGGCCGGCAGGCTGATCATGATGGCGGAGTTGGCCAGCCACGCCTCCCGCTCCTCGGGGCTCAGCCACCGTGTCGCGGCAGGCGGTCCGGTCGGCTCCGCCGTACCCGATGCTTCCGCGTCCGGCGCGTCAGGCGCGTCAGGCGCCGCCTTGTCTCCCGCTGTGCTGTCTGCCATGCGGCAACACTAACAGGAGTTGTTGACGCTTCAAGTCGAATGGTGCATTCAGTGACGCTCACGTCGACCGGCCCCCGCCTACCGGGACCACCGCACCTCACAGCTCCACTACGTCGCGGGGCGTGAAAAGCATGATCCAGTGGTCGCTCTCGGGGTCGTGCAGCATCTCGCTGTCGAACGCGAGCAAACCTCTGGTCGGATGGTTGACGCGCTTCATCGCGGACCTCCATGTCCCGATCTCCCCTCGCTCCCAGTGGCGGCCGAACTCGGCACTGGTCGTGGACAGTTCGCGCAACAGAGAACGAAGTCGCTCATCGTCCGGGTAGAGACTGAGTGCTTTGCGAAGTTCGGCGGCGGCCACTCGGGCCAGTTGCTCCGCCCCCTCGTCCCCGAGCACTTCGCCCAGTCCCACCGACGTGAAGGCCTGGTGGACGATGTTGCGGCCGTAAGGCCCGTCGTCGAAGACGGGCCCGAACAGATCCGCCGCGGCGGCGTTGAACGCCAGCATGTCGAGCCGGCCGTCGTGAATGGTGACCGGCATGGTGTCGTCCAGGGTGTCGAGCAGTTTCCGGAGCCCCGGTCGGATCTCCGCGGCTGGTGCTCGCGGCTGCGGAGGTCGCTCGTCGGCGAGGCGGAACAAGTGGTCCCGCTCGGCGTCCGAGAGCCGGAAGGCCCGCGCCAGTGCGGTCAGGATCTCCCGCGAAGGGCGGGACGCACGCCCCTGTTCTAGACGGGTGTAGTACTCGACAGAGATGCCCGCCACGTCGGCGAGCTCCTGACGTCGCAGGCCCGGCACACGCCTGTGGGACAGAGGCGATGCCCCGGGTCGGTCCAGGGGTGTCATTTCCGCGCGGTGGTGGCGTAGATACTCGCCCAGCCCCGACCGCCGATCTCCCACCATGACCTCATTGTCCCGCACCAGCGGCCGGCGCCGGGCCGGGTGTGTGGCCCTGCGGATACCAGGCTCGACGAAGGCTCCCTGATCATCGAGCACTCCGCCAGTGTCGATGGCGGCGGAGAACGCATACGCCGACGCAGCACACCGGTTCTCGTACGAATTCACGCAGGAGGCGCACCTATGACCGCGGCGAACCAGACCTTGATCATGACCGGAGCCACTCGGGGGATCGGCCTGGAAGCCGCGCGGGACATCCTCAGGCGCAGACCCGACACCCACCTCGTTGTTCTTGGACGAGCCTCCTCCGCCGCCGAGGTGCTGCCGGGCCTGCGAGAGATCTCGCCGCACGTCTCGACCGTCGACATCGATCTGTCGAGCAGGTCGAGCGTCGCCGCCGCCGGCGCACAGCTGGAAGACCTCCTCGATTCAGGCGAGTTGCCTCCGCTGCGGGGCCTCGTCCTCAACGCGGGTGTCCATCTCTCCAACGCGTTGCGGACCACGGTCGACGGATACGAGACGACCTTCGCCGTGAACGTCATGTCCACCCACCAGCTCCTCAGGCAGCTGCACCCCCACATCCAGGCGCCGGCACGCATCGTCGTCACGGTCAGCGACGCCCACTTCGGCGACCTCCGGCACACCGGAGGGACCATGCCCGCACCCCGGTGGGCCATCCCGGAGATCTCCCGACCCGGAGCCTTCGACCGATCCGGGAATGTCCGGGCCGGCCGTCGTGCCTACGTGACGAGCAAACTCGGCGGCGTGCACCTGGTCCACGAATGGGCCCGCCGACTGCCCGACGGCATCGACATCGTCTCGTACAACCCCAGCCTCGTGGTCGGTACCGGGCTCGCGCGCGAAACCGGTGGCGCCTTTCCCTTCCTGATGAGCAAGGTCATCCCGCTACTCACGGTCACACCGCTCGTGGACACCCCGGTCCCCGCGGGCAAGAAACTCGCCGACACCGTCCTCGGCGTCACCCCTGCCGCGACCGGTGCCTACATCCACCGGAAGAAGGCCACGGCGTCCTCCACCGAGTCCTACGACGCAGACCGCGAACGCGCCCTCTGGAACTGGCTGGAACAGCTCCCGCCGCCAACCGACATGAGCGGATGACGTGTATGGGAGACGGGCTCATGGGCACCCGTTCACCCGTGTGAGGACCGGTGAGGTCCGGGGTACCCATAGCGATCCCACCGCACAGGACGAGAAGGAGGCACATCGTGCCCGCAGGAGCCAGTCCCAAGCGAGAGCGGCAGTACGAACACATCAAGAAAAGCGCCGAGAAGCGCGGTACGCCCGAAGGGCGCGCGAAGGAGATCGCCTCGCGCACGGTCAACAAGGAGCGCGCCCGCTCGGGCGAGGCGAAATCCACGAGCAGAACGTCCACCCGCGACCCCAAGTCCGCCTCGCAGCGCGGCGGCGAGCGCTCCCACAGCGGAGCGCGGGGCCCGACGAGGGACCAGCTCTACGCGGAGGCCAGGAAGAAGAACGTCGAAGGCCGCTCGTCCATGAACAAGGAACAGCTGCGCAAGGCCGTGGGCCGCTGAGCCGGACAGCTGCCTGGCAGCGCTCGGAGGACCCGGACAGCACGCCGCCCGGCCTCCGTGGTCCACACCGGACAATCACGGAGGGGGCGGGGGCCCTGGGATTCGCTCGGTATCGCGAGGGAAGCTCCTCGCTGTCCGTTCTCTGCCGCCCCCGTCGTTCACGCCGGGCCCATGAAGACGCTGCTGTCGAGCCGGGCCAGCAGGTCGGCGACGTTCTCGTACACTTCGCCGGCCCCGGCGGCTTCGAGCGCGTCGCGCGGAATGCCGCCCGACAGAACCGCGACGCTCCGCACACCCGCCCTCGACGCCGCTTCCATGTCCCACACCGCGTCGCCGACGAAGACCGCGCGCTCCGCGGGCACCCCGGCGAGGTCCAGCGCGGCACGCACGGGGTCGGGCGCCGGTTTGCCCCGCGGTACGTCGTCCGCGCTCGCGGTTCCGGCGATGACGTCGTCCGCGTCGATCGCCCGGCGCAGGGCGTCGAGTTCCGGTCCGGTCGCCGAGGAGGCCAGGATGTTCGTCCAGCCCTGTCCGGCCAGTACCCGCAGGAGATCAGCGGCGGATCCGAAGGCCGTCAGCCGGCCGAAGTACGTGCCGTACAGCGTGCTGTGCGCGGAGCTGATCTCATCGTCCCGGTCATGGTCCCGATCGTCGTCGAGCAACTGGGCGATGAGATCACCGGCGCCGAGCCCGATCGCCCGGTGGATGTCGGACATCGCCACCTGGTGGCCCGCCCCGCGGAACGCCTGCCACCAACTGGTGACGTGCAGGTAGTTCGTGTCGGTCAGGGTGCCGTCAACGTCGAAGATCGCCGCGCGAGCCACGAGGGCGCCTCACTCTCCTGAATCGGGCTCGGCTTGCTCCCGAGCCTCCTGGTCCCTGGCCTGGCCACCCGTTCCCCAGCCGTCTGTTCCGGCGGCACGTCGAAGCGCCGCCGGAACAGACGGCTGGGGACGAGCGGGACAGCTGACGCCGTCAGTCGCGGCCACCCTTGTCCGGGGCCGGCCAGGTGCCGGTGACCCGTTCGATGGCCTTGGCGCCCGACCGGTCCACGGCGCTGCGTACCACCGCGAAGATCGCGCCCTGCACGGCCGCAGCGAGCAGCACCTCGCCCCACCCGCGGTCACGGTCCAGAGCATCGGGTGCGTCATCCTCGTGCCGTATCACCTTCCACGCCTTCTGGAAGGCGAGCCCGGCCATCGTTCCGCCCACCCATCCGAGGGCGAACCCGACAGGCTTGTAGGCGAGCGGCAGCTTCCGCTTCTTCTGCACCGGTGTCTCCCTCTCTCGTACCGACCCCGTACCTCCGGGCTCGTGCGACACCTCACGGGTGCCCCTGAAGGGCAACCCCACACCGGGAACCACGATCCCGCCACCGCTCCCAACGGCAGCGGCGGCGGCAGCGCCGTCCGGGCACAGCCTGTCTACGCGGGCACGGATTCGGGGTGCAGAACCACCTTCGTCCATCCCGGGCTGCGCCGGTCGAAGTTCTCGTACGCGCCGGGCGCCTCGTGGAGCGGGAGTTCGTGCGAGACCAGGAAGGACGGCTCGGCCTCGCCGCCGGCGATCAGGTCGCGCAGCGCGCGGTTGTACCGCTTGACCGGTGCCTGCCCGGTGCCCATGCTCTGGCCCTTGAACCACATGAGCCCGTAGTCCAGAGGGACCTTCCCCTGGGCCTCCAGTCCGTTCTGAGCTTCCTTCCCGCCGGGGTCCTCGGGCAGGAACACGCCGACGACGCCGAGCCGGCCGGTGAAGCGCACCGAGTCGATGAGCTGGTTGAGCGTGAGGGACGCGTCCTCCTGGCCCTGCGGATCGTGGGCCTGGTAGCCGACACACTCGCAGCCGTTGTCCGCGCCGAGCCCGAGGGTGGCCTCCTTGATCACCTCGGCGGGGTCCTCCTTGCGCGTGTCGATGGCGATCGCGCCCACGTGCTCCGCCAGCGCCAGCCGGTCCGGTTGCTGGTCGGCGACCCACACCCGGCCCGCGCCCTTGAGCACGGCGGAGTACGCGGCCATCAGGCCGACCGGTCCGGCCCCGAAGACCACGGTCTGGTCGCCCGGCTTCACACCGGCCATCTCGGTCGCGTGGTAGCCGGTCGGGAAGATGTCCGCCAGCATCACATAGTCCTTCTGCCGCTCGGCGGCGTCCTCGCCGAGCCGGAGAGCGTTGAAGTCACCGAACGGTACGCGCAGGTACTCCGCCTGGCCACCGGCGTACGGCCCCATCTCGGCGAACCCGTACGCGGCTCCCGCCATGGCAGGTTCGGGCTGCATGGTGAGGCAGTAGTTCGTCAGTCCCCGCTCACACTGCTTGCAGAAGCCGCACGCGATGTTGAAGGGCAGGACGACGTACTCCCCCACCTTCACCTTGCTGACTCCGGAGCCGACCTCCACGACCTCGCCCATGTTCTCGTGTCCGAGGCTGCGCCCCTGCTCGAAGGACGTGCGCCCCTCGTACATGTGCAGGTCCGAGCCGCAGATGTTCGTGGAGGTGATCCGGACGACGATGTCATTGGGATGTTCGATCTTGGCGTCGGGGACCTCGCTGACGCTGACGTCGTGCGGGCCGTTGTACACCACTGCCTTCATGTCGGGCCACGCTTCCCGACCACTCGGCCACAGCCCCGAGTCACCGTCCTCGGCGGCGAGGCGCGGGTGATCCGCTCACTTCTTCAGGACACCAGCGTGGCCGCTCGTCGGCGCCGGTCCACGCCGGGCTCATAGAACCAGTCTGGCACCGGCAGGACGGCGTGGCGAACGGCGCCTGTCGCGCGGTTCCCGGCGCGATCAGGTAATCAGGGACGGTGGACAAGGACGCGACCGACCCCTTCGTGCATGTACGGGGCGCCAGTGAGAACAACCTGCGGAACATCGATGTCGACGTTCCGAGGGACGCGATGGTCGCCTTCACCGGTGTCTCCGGTTCGGGCAAGTCCTCGCTCGCGTTCGGCACGCTCTACGCCGAGGCCCAGCGGCGCTACTTCGAGTCCGTGGCGCCGTACGCCCGAAGGCTGCTGCACCAGGCCGGCGCACCGCACGTGCGGGAAATCAGCGGGCTGCCACCGGCCGTGGCCCTCCAGCAGCGACGCGGGTCGCCCAGCTCGCGCTCGACGGTCGGCACCATCACCACGCTGTCGAATCTGCTGCGCATGCTCTACTCCCGCGCCGGCACCTATCCGCCCCGGGCCCCACGGCTGGAAGCCGAGTCGTTCTCACCCAACACCGCGGCCGGCGCCTGCCCGCGGTGCCACGGACTGGGCGTCGTGCACGACGTCGCCGAGGACCTGCTCGTCCCGGATCCCTCGCTGAGCATCCGCGAGGGGGCGATCGCGGCCTGGCCGGGCGCCTGGCAAGGCGCCAACCTGCGCAGTGTCGTGAGCGGTCTGGGGATCGACATCGACCGACCGTGGCGCAGGCTCAGGAAGAAGGACCGGGACTGGCTGCTGTACACGGACGAGCAGCCCTCCGTGTACATCGAGCCGGAGGAGGACCGCGTCGACTACGGCTACCAGGGCAAGTTCTGGAGCGCCCGCAAGCACGTCATGCACGTCCTCGCCGACTCCAAGAGCGAGAGGATGCGCGAACGGGCGCTCCGGTACGTCAGGAGTGTGCCCTGCCCGGAGTGTCACGGCAGCGGACTGCGGCCCGAGGCGCTCGCCGTGACCTTCGCCGGACGTTCCATCGCCGAAATCAACGCGATGCCGCTCAGCGAGGTCGTGGCTCTGCTGCGGCCCGTCGCGGGGCGGTCCGAGGCCGACGCCACCACGTCGACCGCCCGATCCGGGGAGACGACCGAGGTCGCGGTCCGGATCTGCGGTGATCTGGTCGCGCGGGTCGGCGTCCTGCTCGACCTGGGCCTCGGATACCTCAGTCTCGGGCGCCGCTCGACGACCCTGTCGCCCGGCGAGGCGCAGCGGCTGCGGATCGCCACCCAGTTGCGCTCGGGGCTGTTCGGGGTCGTCTACGTCCTCGACGAACCCTCCGCGGGCCTGCACCCGGCCGACGCGGAACCGCTGCTGGACGTGCTGGACCGCCTCAAGGCGGCGGGCAACTCGCTGTTCGTCGTGGAGCACGACATGGACGTCGTACGGCGGGCGGACTGGGTGGTCGACATCGGCCCCGGCGCGGGCGAGGGCGGCGGGCGCGTGCTGTACAGCGGCCCGGTCGCCGGTCTTGAGCAGGTGGAGGAGTCGGCCACGAGCCGGTACCTGTTCGGGCGTGCCAAGCCGCTCGATCACCGCCCGCGTACACCGCACGGCTGGCTGCACCTGAGCGGTGTCTCCCGCCACAATCTGCACGACGTGTCCGTCGACGTACCACTCTGCGTACTGACGGCGGTGACGGGCGTGTCCGGTTCCGGAAAGTCGACGCTGGTGACGCAGGTGCTCGCCGAGGTCGTCCGCGACCACCTCGGACTCGTGTCCGAGGAGCCCGACGAGGCGCAGCTGGAGGTCGACGTCCAGGACGCGTCGGGGGTCGAGTCGTTCGACCGGCTGGTCCGGGTCGACCAACGGCCCATCGGCCGTACTCCCCGGTCCAACCTGGCCACGTACACGGGGATGTTCGACGCGGTGCGCAAGCTGTACGCGGCGACGGACGAGGCCAGGGCACGCGGCTACTCGGCCGGGCGGTTCTCCTTCAACGTGCCCGACGGGCGGTGCGAGACCTGCCAGGGCGAGGGATTCGTCGCGGTGGAACTGCTCTTCCTGCCCGGCACCTACGCCCCGTGCCCGACCTGCCGGGGCGCCCGGTACAACGCCGAAACCCTGGAGGTCACCTACCGCGGCAAGAACATCGCGGAAGTACTGGGGCTGTCCGTCGACGCCGCCGCCACGTTCCTGTCCGCCGTCCCGGCCGCCTCCCGAAGTCTGGAGACGTTGCGCGAGGTGGGACTGGGATACCTGCGGCTGGGACAGCCCGCGACGGAGCTGAGCGGCGGTGAGGCGCAACGCATCAAACTGGCCACCGAACTCCAGCGAGCCCGCCGCGGCCACGCGCTCTACCTGCTCGACGAGCCGACGGCGGGGCTGCATCCCTCGGACGTCGCCCTGCTGCTGCGACAACTGCACCGGCTCGTCGACGCCGGCAACACGGTCGTCCTCGTCGAGCACGACCTGGACACGATCGCCACCGCCGACTGGGTCATCGACCTCGGGCCGGGCGGCGGCGACGCGGGCGGGCGAGTGGTCGCGGCGGGCCCGCCGACCAAGGTGGCAAGGACCCGCCACAGCGCCACCGCACCCTATCTCGCGGCCCGGCTCGCACGCTCCTGACGACGGCGCGAGGGGCCGAGCACCGGTCAGCCGGGTTCGGGGCGCGGGGTCGAGCCGTTGTCGCCAAACCGGACGCATCTTCATCTGGTCCGCCCGACGGTCCTCTCGATCAGTTCGTTGGCCAGGTCGAACCGGACACCGTCGGGATTCTTCAGCCCGGCCTCCTCGTACCAGGAGCGGTCGGCCTCCGGGTGGGGGCCGCTGACTCCGACGCTGCCCCGGCCGTACGGGGCGACGACGACGGCAGCCGCTCCGTTGGGGTAGACGGCCAGGACGTCGGCATCGGCGCCGTGGTCGAGGAGGAAGGCCGGGCCGTCCTGGAAGTACATGTACCGCCGCTTGCCGCGCCACGTCACCGGCACCACGGTGTCCCGATCGTCATGGACCGTGGTGTCCGGGAGGTCGATGTATCCGTTGGTGTCACCGGGCAGCAGGTCGAACCCGGGGTTGCGTCCGGCGAGGTAACCGCCGAAGCACAGGCCCAGGTAACTGCCGCCGCCCCGGACCCAGTCGCGCATGATCCCGGCCGAGTCACGCAGTACCCGCCACACCCCGTCGAGGTCGGAACCGCCGCCCGGCTGGACGTACAGCCGCGCGTCGGCCAGAACGCGGGCGGTCAGGGGGACCCCGGTGCCGGGGCCGACGTACTTGACACGGAAGGACCCCGGCGCCCGGCGCAGCAGGGAGGCGATCGTCGGCGCGCAGTCGGAGCAGCCCTGAGGGCCGTTGTAGACCAGGGCGAGGGGCCTCTTCTCCGTCGGCTCCTCAGCGTTCGACCGGGCACAGCCCGCGGCCAGCAGGGCGGCGGCGGGGAGAACGCCGAGAAGCAGACGGCGCCGGTCCGCGGTGGCCGGCCGGGGGCCGGTGCTCAGATCCCTGGCGGGCATGGTGCGTCTCCTGTCTTCCCGGTCCGGACGCGAACCGGGGCCGAAGCCGAAAGCACGACGGGCGATGTCAGGGAGAACCGGTCACCCGGCACGACTGCCCGTCTCGGGAGAACCAGGGGGCTCCCTCTCCCTTTGATGCTCGCGACGCTCCGCCGGTTCACCATGCACAGCTATCACGGTGACCGGGCCCGGCAAGTGACCAAGGGCCGGTGTCCGGCCGATGAGTCGCCGAGGCTGAGCAGGAGCGACGGCTCGGCGAAGCGGAGGGCCTCCCCGATGAGGGATCACTTCGTGCGGAACTTCAGCACGGCGCCGTCCTTGTCGATGGCGACGGCG
Source organism: Streptomyces sp. NPDC006643 (assembly GCF_042870175.1). Lineage (NCBI taxonomy): Bacteria > Bacillati > Actinomycetota > Actinomycetes > Kitasatosporales > Streptomycetaceae > Streptomyces > Streptomyces sp. NPDC006643. The sequence goes on from NZ_JBIAHA010000020.1 coordinate 57,815, forward strand.
TTGAAGGCGAGTTCTCTGCCATCCGCTTCGCCGAATGATCCGGTTCCGCCGTCGGTCAGCCAGACCTCCCCCACGGCACCGCCGGGGTCGTTGTTGCGCACCGTGGCCTTGGTTTCCGACAGCGACGCGCGTACTTTCCATTCGCCGATCGCGAGATGCGTCTGTTTCGTTACGAGGATTTCGCAGGTCCCGTCCTTGCAGGCGCCGACATCCGTGCCGTCCGCGGCCGTGGGCAGTGGTTCGGGCGGGGCGCACTTGGGCGCGGTGCGGTACGCGGCCGACAGCTTCGGTTCCTGGGCCACCAAGGCGGTCAGGTCGGGCCTGGGCATCCTCAGGGACGCGATCAGCTCGCCGACGCGTTCGGCCCGGCCGACCGAATCCTCCCCGGTGCCGGTATGAGGGCCTGGGTCGGTCAGCCCGGTGACCATCGGTCGGACCCTCGCGACCTCCTTGGTCAGGCCGTCGTGCAGCCGGTCCGCGGTGGCGATGCCCGACGACCGTACGCCTGCGCTCGCGAGCCCCTTCCGCGTCGGCCCGTGAGCACCGCGTGGACGGCGGCCCGCCACAGCATGGTGCCCACGATCGCGGTCGCCAGCCCCGCACCGAGCAGCGCGCAGGCCAACTGCGCCCAGGCCGGAACATCACCCTGACCCAGATCGGCCGAGCCACTCGCCCAGTCGGTGACGATGATCGCCGCCGCGCCGGCCAAGAACATGGGCATCCGCTGGACGTCGAACAACCGAACGGGGTCGACCAGCGCCCGCTCCCGCTGTGCCCAGTCCGGATGCGTACGCCAGAGACCGGCGAACGAGATGAGCGCGCGCCTGACCCGACCCGCACTCGCCCGGGCGGCGGCGCCGTGCCGCCACGCACGCGGGTCGGCGCCCCACCGCGCGGCGTCGGCGTCGGCGTAGAGCTCCCGGGTGCGGAGCACGTCGGCACGCGCGAGATAGACCAGCACGGTCAGGAACAGCGCCTGGCACAGTTCGTAGACCGCGCTCGGGACATTCGTCGCCGCGTAACCCCCGGACGGGTACTACGGGTACTGGGGGAGGTCCCGCCTGAGGTAGGCGGCGTGGATCAGCACGTTGGCCGGCATCAGGACCGCGAGGAAGACCCGCCACAACGCGACGGTGGCGTAAGTGATGTCGACATCCCGATTCCGGATATGGGCGAGTTCGTGGAGCACGACTCCGCGAAACCCGGCAGGGTCGGCCAATCGACGGACGAGCAATCCACCGTGCAGGCATACGGTGTATCGGCGCCACCGCCCGAACACGACGGCACTGGGCGTATGAGCCGCCGGGTCGACGACGACCCGCGGAGGGCGGGTGAGCCCGGCCACGGCAACCAGTTCGTCGACGAGACGACGCACCTCACCGGTCGGATCGATCTGCCGATCGAGCGGTACGACCTTCCCGCGCCGGCCTTTCCAGCGGGGCAGCACCCAGTAGAGGACGGCCACCGCGGCGATCAGCAGCGCCAGTTCCAGCAGCACGGGCCACAACGGCAATCTGTGCTCGAAGCGGCGTTGGCAGACGTCCAGTGCCTCCGCGACTCCCGGGCGCCGTAACGCCAGCAGGGTCTCCTGGGGATCGCCGTTGGGATCGGCTCCCGCCGCGTAATAGCAGCCGACGCTCCCGAGGACGTTCCCTTCTGATGTGAGCCAATAGGAAATGGTGTAGTTGACATTCTTCATCGCCGAGAGGCTGGCGACGAGGGCCAGCGCTGTCAGCAGCACGAAGCGGGATGTGGTCCCCGCCGCGAGGACTCGTTCGTCGATCCGCGTGGTCGGCACTGACATGACTACGCAGGGGTGTTCAACTCGTCGGTGTCGTCGTCACGGTCGGTCCCCCGGGAGGGCGCGGGCGAATCCGCAGGCAGCAGAAGGTGAACCGCCACCCGATCGGCGAGCGTCTCCGCGCGCTCGTCCTCCAGACCGGTCTCCGCGGACAACTCCACGATTCGCCGCCGTACCTCGGCCACCTGATCGGCGTTCAGCACGGGTACCACCAGCGGTGCGGATCGTCGCCGGAACATGCCGCCGAACCGCCCTCCCGACCGGGAGGGAGTGCCGTCGATCGTGCGGCCGACGACTCGCCTCACGCATTCGTCCAGGGCCACCCAGATCACCGGAGTGGCCAGATAGACCATTTCCTCCAGCCCGAACCCCAGGGGCTCGCGGCCCCTGCGACGGCTGGTCAGACGTGCGATCACGGTCTCGTCGTCGAAGCGGCGTAACCCGTCCACAACGGGCAGTTCCTCGGCCGCCACCTCGGCGATGACGGCACGAACCACATCACGCACCGCCGTCCCGGACGACGAAGCCTGCTTCTGATCCCCCGTGGTGTCCATTTTCCCTCCCTGGAGCGCCAGTTGTGAACGCCGCACGCTAGCTATCGCTCTCGCGATGTGAGGGTCGAATGTGTGATGTACCAGCCAAAGGAGTGAACCGTCGTCGCCACGGCCACCATGATCGTGCGCAGCCGTTGGTTGAGAGAAGCCCGAACGGGAGGAGGCGGCGACAACTGCTGAGCGATTCGAAGGCAGTTCACCGAGCTTCTGCCGCGGCCGGCGAGCCGCTTTCTTCGTTTCGCACGTCTGGTCCGTAGTACTGGCGCGACACCGTTCTGTGCCACGGCGGCCATCGGTCTCGCCCTGCTGCTCCCGCCCGCCCCCGCCGCCGCAGCCAGCGGTGAGCCCGGCACAGGGCGGGCTCACCGGAGGAGGACACCCCCTCGGGCGACCAGATGGAGAGGAGAGTGCGCGGGCGCCCTCAACTTCGAACGAGCACCGCGTGCTGAGCCGCGACCTGCTCCAGCCCCGCGTACAGCCGTTGGGCACGTCGGCTGTCTGGGCCGCCGCAGGACTGCCCATTGGTGGTCGGCAGCAGGGTCCGGTGGGCGCCGGTCATCAATACGGCAAGAGATCCGCTGAACGTCCAAGCGGTCCGAGGCCGCCCAGGCCCAATTGCTGCCAGCGGCGGACGATCCGACGTGGGAGGCAGTGCTGCGCGGAGCCTCGGCCCCGACTGCTCCGCGCAGCGAGGTTGCGTGGCGAACAGCTGTCGTTTCAGAGGTTGTGGCGTGCAAATTGCACGTCCGCACGCGGATTGGGTGTGGGCTGGGAGTTCACCCACGTCGAACGATTACCCGCCTGGACGATGCACGCGCCCGTCGGCATGCAACGGGCTTGAACGCCTCATCTTGAACTCCGAGAACCTGATCACTTGGGCCGCGATCACCCTCAGGGCCAGGGAAAGGGAAGCTCAGGATGTCTCGCAGACCTGGGTCTCGGAACGTGTGTACCTGGTGCCATTGACCTCTACCCACCCACTGACGTAGGCGCATGCCTTGTCGGCCTCGGAGACGTAAATGCCTCCTGCGTAGGTGTCGAACAGACCGGTGTCGTTCCAGGATGTCGCCCATAGCCAGTGGCGCAGACGAACCTCCATGTTGTGCTTGCCCGACCGATTGTCGTAGGTCTTCGCACAGTACGTACCGCTGCCGGCGCTGTCATACCAGACTTGGATCTGGGCCACATTGTCCGGCACTCCGATGGTCCTCACCAGGGTGCCCTTGCACGGGCCATCGAACGGGCCCGCGTAGCCCGGCGGGGCCGCGGACGCAGTGCTCACCCCACTCAAGGTGACACCTACTACGGCCCCGCAGACCGCAGCGATGGATAAAAGACGCCTTTTCGCCCCGGATTTCCTTCTCACTGATCTTCTCCCTTGTTGGCCAGGCCAATCGGATAGGACTCAACCGGTTTTCAAATGCACCGTAGCGTCGACGAGCGCTGCAATAACTTGATCGTTCCGAGATTGGCCAGTAAAGGCACTCCTGGCTCAATCTTATAGAGAAAATGATCTGTTCCTGCTGCCGCATTTCCCATCCCCGCCGTACCTTGCACGGAGGCCCGCTCGCCACCTGAAAGGGCGGCGACGTCCCCACTTCGCCGCGGGCGGTTCCGAGTGCAGGCAGCGCTGCCCGTGGCCGCACCGGTCCAAGTTCAGTGAGATCGGTCAGGGTTCGCTGAGACAGGACAGTGGCCTCGCAGCGTGCCCGGGACCGCGCCTACCGGGCTGTCCCGTCTCAGGCGATCTGGTCCCCGTCTCAAATGATCTGGTCCGATTCGCTCGTCGTCTCAGATGATCTGGTCCGGCGGTACCGCTGTCGGTGAGGGGTGGCAGGCTGCGCCCATGAGCTACGACCTTGCCGTGTGGGAGGGCGAGCGGCCTGCGGATGACGACGCTGCAGCCCTGTGCTTCACCGATCTGTACGACCGATACATCGACACAGAGGAGCCTGCAGTTCCTCCGGTGGAGCGAATAGCGGCTTTCGTCTCCGCCCTTTTGGAACGGTGGCCCGATCTCACCGAGGATGAGGACAACACCTCGCCTTGGTCGACCGGTCCGCTGATCAGGGAGGCCCGGGGGCCGCTGATCTACTTCCCCATGCGCTGGAGCATGGCGGTGGAGGCATCTGCCTACGCGGCGGAGGTTGCTTCGTCGATGGGCCTCAACTGCTTCGACCCGCAGGCCCGGGAACTGCGGCCGTGACGATGGCGCGGGAGCGGCCAGATCCCTACTGCCCTGCGTCAACCAGATTGTTTGAGACGGGTTGTCGCCCTTTCGCATGACGATATACGGCTCTCGGCCACGGTGATCCGCAGGATCCTCCACCCTCGCAGTGACAGGACGATCCCGGCAGGGTGGAGGTGTTCGTGGACGGGTCCGCAGGTGTGGCATGCACCTGGGAGTACACCTCGGGTGTCGAGGTCGGATTCGTCGATGCCGACGGCGTCGAGCGTTCCGGTCCGTTGGCGAGCTGGTGGGCAGAGCCCTTCGCACTGGCGTCGCCAGTGCGGCCGTTCGCCTCGTTCAAGGGACAGGAGAACTTCACCGGCGAGTACTGGGCGTCGACCTCGCGGACCCACGTGGGCTATGAGTCGTGGGTGGAGAGGGACGCGGCGATGGCGCTGGACTTCGATCCCGCCGTCGTCGCGCTGGCCTCCCAGCCCTTCCGCCTTGCCTGGATGGATGGGAAGCGGGAGCGCGGGCACACCCCGGACTACTTCGCCCGGTTGCTGGACGGCACAGGTGTCATTGTCGATGTGCGACCGGAGAACCTGGTCGACAAGGCCACCGCCGAGGTCTTCGCGTTCACCTCGCGGATCTGCGAGGTCGCGGGCTGGCAGTTCCGCTACGTCGGCGACCTACACCAGCCCTACCGGGCGAACCTCCGCTGGCTGGCCCGCTACCGACACGGCCGCTGCCATCGCGCGCCGGTGGCCGACCGGCTGAGGGAGTTCTTTGCCGATCCGCTGCCCCTGCTAGCCGGGGCTGAACGGGTCGGTGACCGACTGGCCGTGTTGCCTGTGCTTTACCACCTGCTCTGGCGGCACGAACTGACGGCGGACCTGATGACCGCCCCGCTGGGAACCGGCACCCTGGTGCACCTGACGTCCGGGGGCCGGCCGTGAACTCCGCGCGGTCTGGTCGGCTGCGGCTCGGCGACCGGGTCAGGTTCCAGGAGCGCACCTACACGGTGGTCGGCCTGACCGGGATGCGGGTCCGGCTAGCCGACACGCACGGTGTCGGCATGCTCGTCGATCGACGGCGTGCGACTGCGACTGCGACGCACCAGATCAGCCCGACCGAGCCGGTGGAATGCCCCAGCTGCTGCACGACAATCACCGGGGTCGCCGCCTGATCCAGCCCGATCGAAAGGTTCGACACGACGAACCTGCCCACCAGCCAGGCCAGCACGGGCCGCTCCCTCAGCACCGACCAACCGGCCCGCAAACCCCCGTCTGCCTTCCGCCTTCGTCGCACCGGGCGCGGTAGCTCTAGGTCCAGCAGTGCGCGGTGGCATCAATACGGCCGCCAGCAGGGAGAACACGGCACATGCGGTGAGCAGGCCGGTGGAACCGGTCTGCTGGACCAGGAGCCCGGCGGGCGCGGGACCGGCCAGGGGCGCGGTCTGGTCCAAGCCCAGGAGGACCGACTGCACCCGGTGCGCCCGGTTCCCCGCCTGTCGGCCGGCGTCGGTGCCGGTCGGCGACGATATCTCGGGCGAATGGCCATATAAGTTCGGCCTGTTCGTGGGTGTCTTGGTGCTTCCGTGTGGAAGGAGGTCTGTCGAGCGCTGGGCTTCTTCCGCGGCCGGAAGAGTCTCAGCAGGTCACGACTCGGGGAAGGCTCTCTCCTCTGCTCCGACAAGCAAGCTGAGGGATTTCCGTTTCACTCTCATGCAAGGAGATAGAAAATGGGCGACCAGATCACTCTCGCGTACAAGGGCCTCGACCAGCTTCCAGCGTGGCTGCTTGTCGTCGCGGCTGTCGTGGTAGCCGTCGTGATCGCTTCTCTGGCCTTCAAGAAAAACAGGTGAAGCTCTCCATGAGAGAAGTCCACACCATGTGCTGACCGGTAATCCGTGGGCGCCGGCGGCGCGGTCGTGGGCTGCGCCGCCGGCGCCCTGACCGGACAGGGTTGCCGGAGCCGGCCGAGAGCACCTCGTCTGCCATTCCCGTCGCGCAGCACAGGAGCCCTGTTGACTTCCTGCCCTGCCGCACTCGACCTCCCACACAGCCTGATCGAACTTCACCCGTGCCATGCCACGTTCGACGGGAGCCCGGGCCTGGGCGAGGGTGTTCTGGCGGCGCGGGTACACCAACGCGATGAGCGCGCGCCGGTGCGGCGGCCGGGCTTCATCGGCGGGTCCTTTCGGTGATCCGTCAGTCGTTTTCTCCGGCGGGAAGTTCGGCGATGCTGAGAGCGAAGTCCCATTTCCCCACCCCGTGGTTGGCGAGGCCCACCGTCACCAGCCCCGCTCCTTCCAGCCAGTGCGCCATTTTCAGGCCGCCGACGTCCAGCGGGCGCAGCCCGAGGCTCTCGATGAACGCCGCCACACTTGCCTTGGCCTGCGCATCGTCGCCGGCGATGAAGATGTCGGGCCGGCCCTTCTCCAGGACCTGGCGGAAGACGGTGTTGAACGCCTTCACCACGGCGGCGCCGGTCGGGGCCACCTTGGCGACTTCCTGCGTGATGGAGGTCTCCTCGCGGTGGGCCAGCCCGTCGAACGTGGAGTTGAAGGGGTTGCTGATGTCGACGATGACCTTGCCCGCCAGAGCGTCTCCGTACCGGGCGACGACCGGCACGACGCGGTCGTGCAACAGGGCCACGATGACGATGTCCCCGGCCGGGGCGGTGCCCCATTCTCCCGTCGTGGCGCCGCCGCCGAGAGTCTTGGCCAGGTCAGCGGCCTTGGACCGATCGCGGCCCATGAACTCGACAGTGTTGCCGCCCGCTATCGCCCGCGCGCCGATGGTGCGCGCCATGTTCCCGGTGCCGATGATGCTGATGTTGCTCATGAGATGTCCTGCCCTGGTTGTGTGTTGTCCGGTTCAGATGGCGGTGGTGCCGCCGTCGGCGACGAGTTCCATGCCGTTGACGTAGCTGGAGTCGTCGGAGGCGAGGAAGAGGGCGGCGGTGGCGATTTCGTCGGGGCGGCCCATCTGGCCACGGGGAATGAGGGACTCGAACTGGCGCTTGGTGGCCTCGTCGAAGAGTTCTTCCTGCTTGGCGGTGGCGACCTGGCCGGGAGTCAGGACGTTGACGCGGATGCGGCGGTCCTTGAGCTCGTTGAGCCAGACGCGGGCCCATGCCTGCTGGACGGCCTTGCTGCCGGCGTAGACGCTCCAGCCGGGGAAGGCGCCGAGGGAAGCGTTGGAGCCGGTCATCAGGATGGAACCGCCGTCGCTGAAGAGCGGGAGGGCCTTCTGGACGGTGAACAGGGTGCCGCGGGCGTTGAGCCCGAACCAGGTGTCGAACTGGGCCTCGGTGATCTCGCCGAGCGGGGCGGGCTCGCCCCCTCCGGCACTGGCCCACAGCACGTCGATGCGTCCCTTCTCCCGCCTGACGGTGTCGTACAGGCGGTCCAGGTCGTCCAGGTCGGCGGCGTCACCCTGGACGCCGGTGACGTTGCGGCCGATCTGCTTCACGGCCTCGTCCAGGGCGTCCTGGCGGCGGCCGGTGATGAAGACGTGCGCTCCCTCGTCGACGAACAGCTTCGCGCCTGCCAGCGCCATGCCGGTGGTTCCGCCGGTGATGACCGCGACCTTGCCGTCGAGCTTTCCCATCGTCATTCCCTTGGGTCGGTGGTGCCGTGCGTACCTGGGGTGACGGTGTTATGTACACCGCCCTGTGTGCTTACGGTACGGGGCAGGCGTCGGCGGCGCAAACTATGTACACCGGTCGTTACCTAGCTGCGGTACGGTGGAGGCATGACGGAGTTGGAGAAGGGCCCCACGGGCCGCCGCCGCGGCCGGGGCGCCCGCGAGCGCATCATCAGCGCGTCCCAGCAACTGTTCCGCGAGCAGGGGATCAACCACACCGGCATGGACCAGCTGTGCGCGGCGGCCCAGGTGTCCAAGCGCACGGCCTACCAGCACTTCACCGGCAAGGACGAACTCGTCGCCGAATACCTGCGCCGGTTCGACCCCTCCGTACTGTCCGGCGTGTTCGACCGCACCGACCTCACGCCCCGCGAACGGCTGCTCGCCGCCTTCGACGTCGCCCCCACCACTCCCCTGTGCCCGTACATCGGCGCCGCCGTCGAACTCCACGACCCCCAGCACCCCGCGTCCCAGTACGCACGGGACTACAAGAAAGCCGTCGCCGCGCGGCTCGCCGACACCGCCCGCGAAGCGGGCGCCGCCGACCCCGTACAGCTCGGCGAGCAGCTCGCGCTGCTCATCGACGGCGCCGCGGCACGGACCCGGGTCCTCAACGCCGACACCTTCCCCACCGCCGCCGCCATCGCCGCCGTCCTCATCGACAACGCCATCCCCGCCACGGCCGGCGACGACCGGCGACGGGAGGAAGTGTCAAGTTGACTTGGCACTCCGCAGCCGGGCCGGACGCGCGCCGCCGGTCGCGGGGCCGCACCCGCTGGTACGCGACACCGACCGCCCGGCACCCGGCCCGGACCTGCCGGCTCATACGGAACTGACCACGTGGCCAGTACACAAGATCGCTGCCGCCGGGCGGCGCTCTCCGCCCAGCGCCCGATCGTCATCACCCGCTGACATCGGTCAAGGAACCCTGGTCCCCAAAAACGATCAAGGGCCGGTTTCGGATTTCTCCGAAACCGGCCCTGATCTGCGACTGTCTCCAGTCGGGACGACAGGATTTGAACCTGCGACCCCTTGACCCCCAGGAGTAAGGCTGATCCCTTTTGTCTGAACATACGGCTAGAAATCAGGGAGATCAGCGTGCTCTGCTGTGCATGCCGTTCACCTGTGCCGACACCGTGTGGTCCCCAACTGGTCCCCAGGGCGAAGCCGGGACCATACCGCAGAGGGCCAAGGACTCTGCATGGCGAGGCGCTCAACACGGCGCGGCCGGACGAGTACGCAGCCTGGTCGCGGCACATAGCGCAAGAGGTCTACGACATGGTCTGGCTCTGCCTGCGTGAGGCGGAGCTGCCGCAGGTCGTGATCTCAACGACGCCACAGCCGCTGCCACACATGAATCACCCAGTCGAGCATGGCCGCACGCAGGAGAAGCTGCATCGGACAGAAGAGTGGGGTGCCGCCGCAGGTGTGCAGGAAGGATCAGGCGGTACGGCTCGCGGAGTTCGCCAAGATGCCCGAGGAGCAGCGGCGCGTACGCCTCGCCGACCTCGCCGCGTCGGTCAACCGACGCCTGGCGGCCGACGACGCCGCCGAGCCCGACGAGACGAAGGAGGAGACGCCACCACCGGCGCCAGACCTCCCCGTCAATGCGCCCGAGCGAGCCAGACACCCTGCCGGCGAGCGCCTGCTTGCCGCAACAGACGCCCTGGTCTGGAACGCCCTCACCGCGGCGGGGGGAGAAGCTAACAGGGCACAGCGCGCCTCGCGGCCCGGAGGAGAGGGGCATGTAACAACCATACGGCGCGCGACTGACACTCCCCCGAGAGCGGCCTAGGCCCGGCTCGCGATCAGAGTCAGCAGGCGCTCGATGTCCCTGAGGTCGTCAAGGACGTGATGAGCGCCTGCCCCGCGCAGCTGGGTGGCGGAGCTGCGGCCGGTAGCAACGGCGATGACGTGGACGCCGTTCTCGCGCCCGCCTTCGACATCGGCCGGGGTGTCGCCGATCAGTACCGCATCCCCCGGTGCGGTGGACGAGCGGGTGAGGGCCAAATCCACGAGGTCGGGCCGGAGGTCGGCGTCTTCTCCGTACGCCCCAGCCTCCCACTCGATGTGGGTGTCCAGGCCAAAGACGCCCAACTTGATCTCCGCGACAGGGCGGATGTTGCCCGTGACCACGGTTTGCCGGACGCCCGCGACGGCGAGGGCGTCCAGGGCCGCGGCGGCACCGAGGAGTGCGCAGCCGCGCTCTCTCAACTCCGCTCCGTGCGCGACGTGCTGCAGAGTGAGCGCCTGGGCGAAGCGCTCGAAGTCTGCACGGTCGGTGATGAGGCCGTGGATCTTCGCAGTCTCCCGAAAGATCACGGCCTCGGTGATCCCGTCGATCGTGGCCTGCTCTCGCATAGGCTGATGTGTCACCTCCGCGAACGCTGCAGCGGACAACTCGCGTCCCACGCCGCGCGTGTCGATGAGTGTGTGGTCGATGTCCCACAGAACCAGAGGCATGTGTCGCCCTTCCCCAGAATTGATCTCAATATCCGCCATGTTGCGGAAGGCCCCCATGGTGGAGCAGTCCGTCCTACTCTGTCGTAATCGGGAGGGCTGATGGCCGAGAACCCAAAGGTGCTCGTTGGGGCGCGTATCCGGCATTACCGGCGCAAGAACGGCAACAGGTCGATGGCCGCCGTGGCTGGGCTCTGTGGTGTCACCGAGCGGTACTTCTCGATGATCGAGAACGGGAAGCGCTCCCCCTCATCCGGAGTGCTGACCAGGATCGCCGCCGAACTCCAAGTCCCCGTGTCGGCTCTCCTCGGAGACGAATCGCCCACCAGGGCGCCCGTGACGCTGACGACCACACCGGACGTGGCCGGCGCCCTGCTGGGATACGGCTCGACCCGCGCGGTGGGGCCGCCGGAGGGCCCCGTGCTGCTTCGGGAGCGGGTTGAAGAAGCGTGGAGGACCTGGCAGAAGAGCGACCAGCGCTTTTCCGAGATCGAGGAAGCGCTCCCCGTGCTCATCGCCGACGTCGAGCACTCCATCCGGGCCTACCGCTCGTCGAGCGACGAGTCGGCTCGGCGTGACGTGCTCCGCGTGGCAGCTGACTTCTACGGGCTCATGCGCTCGTACTGCCGCAGGTCCGGCCGTCTGGACCTGTCGCTCATGGTCGCGGACCGAGCCCGTCGAGCAGCGGAGGACGCGGACGATCCGATCCGGATTGCTGCCGCTCACTGGAATCTGGGCCACTGCCTGTTGTCCCAGGACGGCGGTGCGCAGGAAGCGCACGACGTCGCCGGCGTCGCGATCGGAGAACTTCACTCAGTTCCCGAAAGCACAGAGAAGGCCGCCATCCAGGGGGCGCTCGAACTGGTGCGTGTCGTTGCGGAAGCCCAGCAAAGGCAGTGGTGGGGCGCCCGCCAACGCCTGGTCAACAAGGCGGAGCCGCTCGGGAAGAAGGTCGGCGAGTCCAACACGATGTGGACCGTCTTCGGCCCCACGAACATCGGGCTGCACGCCCTGAGCATCGAGATGCTCGCTGGCCAAAGCGCGGAGGGCCTACGCCTTGCCGACGACGTGGACACCTCCCAACTCCCCAGCAGAGAGCGCCAGTTCACTTTCACCCTGGAACTCGCCCGCTGCTATGACCAACGGCGCGATGACCCCGCCGTCCTCGTCCACCTCCTTGACTTGGAGAAGCTGAGCGCCGAGGACATGGCGCGAAGCACCGTCGCGACAGACATGGTGACAAGCCTTCTCCACCGCGTACGTCCTACCTTCCAGCCCCAGGCGGCCAAGTTGGCCGAGCGCCTGGGGATCGCCCCTTAGCCGCCCGGAACTGTCAGTTCACCCGAACTCTCAGTTCGGGTCGGTATCGCGCGCTCGTCGTAGCTTCCTGCGCACAGCAGTGGTCTACGAGATGAGCCTTACGTGATGACAGAGCCGCCGCGGGGTCGTTCGTGGCAACGCAGGGCGTTAGTGCTCCCGACCTGGGAAGTGCTTCGGGTCGGCAGGTACTACGGCCTCCAAGCCCTGGACCGACTCAGCCGACCGGGCACGGTCGCGGTAGACCCTGACGTGCGCGGCGTCTACTTCTTCGTCCAGGCCGGCACCACGGCTACATGGCCGCCGATGCCCGCCGACGGGCCTCTGAGTCTGACAACGGACCTGGAGCTTCCGCCCCAGGAGCGCTGCCGACCGCCCGGCACTTACTGGCTGGTGCCGCCTCGATGCGCCATCAGCGTGACGTGCTCGGGCGCACTTCGTGCGGCCCTGTCCCACGTGCTCCCCGGACTACGTATCGCCCTTGAAGAGGAGCCCCGTTGAGGAAGGTCATAAAGCGCGCCGACTGGACTCTCGGTGTCGATACCGAGCCCGGTGCTTCCGGTCCGGTGCATGAGATCGAGTGCACGACATGCGGTGAGTCCTCGGGGGCGGCGGAGGAGCGGGCGAGCCCCGAGGAGTGGGCGCTCGGCCACACCGGCGGCCATCCATCTCATCGCGGCTTCCGAGGAATCACCACCGCGTTCTTCCGTGTGACGCCGGCCCCGGGCAATCCGTACGCGGACACCTCGCCCGAGCTTGGGGCGGATCCGCCACAAGCTGGGCCCCGATCCAACTGAGTTGATGGCATGAGCCCCCCACACCTCGATAGTTCAGTGCCACCGCCGAAGCTCGTGACTCCGTCGGCCGCCCCGCTGCCTGCCGCGCCACCCCAGGGCATCGGCAGGGGGTGTCTCTACACCCTGTCGATACCGAGCTGCTTCGGCTTCCTCGCATTCATCGGCCTGCTGTTCTTCCTCGCGGCCGTGCACGACCTCACCCAGTGACCTACAGCTGTCGAAAGGCGCCTCCCATGGCCGCACCCACAGCAGCAGCACAGCCAATCCGAGACGAGCGGCTGGTCGAGCTCGAAGAGACCATCCACCAGGGCGGTTTCTGGCGGCTCGTGCCCGAGTCCGTGCCCCGCGTGTACGCCCCGGTCGACCGGCCGCTCCTCGCACACGTCGAGACCTGTTTGCGGCGGCTGACGTGAGGGCGGGTCGCGGCGCTGCGGTCCTTGAGCCCAAGGCCGCCAGGGGATGCGGCGTGTGCGCGGCGCTGGCCGAGCAGCGCGAGACCGCTCGGAGTCAGGGCGGCGTGCCGACGGTCGAGGACTGCAACGTCGAGTTGCGTTCCCATCCTCATCACGTCAGCCCCGCGCGGCGGAGTACCCCATAGCCCCGGCTCCGTCCGCCGCGCTGGTGCAGGAAGGGCACCGGCGCGGTCGGGCGGGGCCGGATCAGAAGTCCGTCCGGCTGGACCCCATCGGCGGGGACGGTCGGCAGCCGGACGGGCCCCAACTCTCGCCTAGGAGGCGGTCGTGACCCTCACGACAAACGAACGCACAGCGGCGGCGAACCCGACGCGACTGCACAACGTGACCCGGCGGGCCGTCTCCCGTGCGGTCAAGGACCTGTGGCCGAACAAGCGAATCGTGCTGGGCACGCCGTGCCCGAGCGTCACGTCCTACGTCTGCCGGATCAGAGTGGACGGCGAGACGCTGATCGCGAAATACAGCTGGCTGGGCATGTCCCTGGTGTCCGTCCTTCGAGGGGCCGGAGGGACCTGGAAGGACGTGCGTCAGGCGCAGGAGGTGTATCTGCGCAGCACCGATCTGGTCACTGCGCGCGAGGCCCGGAATCTGGAACTGCTTCGCGAGCTTGGGCGCCCGCGCGTGTGCGAGACAGTTGCCCTTCACCAAGGGGTTCTGCTCACCCGCCTGGTGCCGGGGACAACGTTGGCCGATGAGCTGACGGTCCGCCCGTGGGAGACAGGTGACCTCCTGGACGCGGCTCTCGCCGCTCTCGGAGATCTGCACGGGCCTGTGGGCGCCCGGCTCCTGGGCGGGGCCCGGCCGATCGACGAGCGGTCCGTCTCCGGGGTGTTCCGCAGGAAGTTCAACGGCCTGAGTGCCGGGGCCTATCTGAGGGCGCTCGGTCAGGACAGCGGGCTTCCGGAGTATGCGCGTGAGGACGTCGTGGAGCTGGTGCAGCACACGGTGTGGCGGCTGCTCCGGATGGGAGCGGCGATCTCGTCCGGCCGGAAAGTGGCGGTGTACGGGGATCTCAAGCCTGAGCACGTCTACATCGACGGTCCGCGTCTGCACTTCATCGACCCTGCCGTGCAGTGGGCAGGCGGCCCGCACCCGGACATCGCGAAGCTCATCGGCCGCTCGTTGCTTCTCGCGACCGGCCACCCCGACCGGGAGGCCGGACAGCAGATCGTGCGGGGGATCGCCTCCACGCTCACCCGCCAGGTGTCGGCGGTACCCGCGCACGAACGCGCGGACTGGCTGCGCGAGGTCCTGGTGCTGTTGCTCATGGACACCGTGAACATCCTCAGCACCTGCCTCAGCGCACCGCGCGGGCTTCCCCTGGCGCCCCATCAACAGGCGCTCGTCGCGCAGGCCCATACGGTCGCGGGGATCGTGCACCGGGTGAGCGGCCTCCTCACCGGGACGATGGCCGGGCCGCGGCTCCTGGACCTCGTTTTCTCCGAGGTCGAGCACACCACGGGCAGAAAATGGTGACCGGCGCCGTCGTGGGCATCGTCGGTGCGGGCGCCATCGGGCAGACCCTCGCCGCCGGCCTCGTCGCCGCCGCGCTGCCGGACCGGCTCCTCGTCGTGTCCCGGCAGCCGGACCAAGTCCGCGCACTGACCGCCGACCTCCAGGACCTCGCCCACGCCGCCCGCTCCCGCACCGTGGTCGAGCCCGGTGACGTGGCAGACCTCCACGGGTGCGACGCGGTCATCGTCGCTCTCCGGACGTCCTTCACCAACACGGCCGTGGCCGACATCCGGCGCGGCGGCGCCACGGCCAACGCCCCGGCAGTCGGCATCCTGGCCCGCCTGTTACGGGGCTTCGGCGGCACCGTCCTGGTCGTCACCAACCCCGTGGACCTGATGGCCCGTCGCTTCGCCGAGGTGTCCGGCTGCGCCCGGGTCTTCGGAGTCGGCTCGAATCTCGACTCGGCCCGGTTCCGGCTGCTGATGGCCAGACACGCCCGCGTCCTTCCGGAGCAGGTGCACGGCCACGTGATCGGCGAGCACGGCGACCGCGCCGTCATCTGCGCTTCGTCAACCACCGTCAACGGCCTGCCCGTTCACGTCCCGATCCGGGCGGTCGTGGACGAACTCCAGCAGCGGCCGGCGCTCATCCGTACCGGCATCGGCCGTACCCGCTGCGGACCTGCCGGTGCGGTGCTCTCCACGCTCCGCAAGAGCCTCGGCCTGGTCGACGGGGTCGAGGAGCTGTCGACGCCGTACCAAGACGTTTGGCTCGGCATTCCCATGACGTTCACGGCCGGTCGCGCCCTGGCGTGCCTGCCGCACCTCACCGGTCACGAGCGGCGGCGGCTGGACGCCGCCGCCACCAGCCTCCGTGACGCCTACGCCCGCATTCCCGAACACACCGAGAGGATCGCCCCATGATCAGTGCTACCCGACTTGGCGCTGCCACGGCCGCCGTGAACGTCCTGAGTAACCACAATGAGGTCACGGACTGGGCCCTGCGGTACTTCGGCCCGTGGTGGAACGCCACTACCGTCACGGCCGGCGACGTGCCTGTCGCCGAGGCCGCTGTTCTCGCGAACGTCGACAAGGCTGCCTACGAGGAGACCAGCATCCTGGTCCGGGACGGCCGGCCCACGACGGCGGTGGACTACGCCAAGCACCCGATGCTCGTGGCGCGCGACGGCGAGGACATCATCGCAACGTCACCCGACGAGGACATCGCCTACCGGAGCACCCCCTCCACCGGCCGTCTCACTCTCGCCGGCATCGACTCGTTGACTCTGGCCCTGGCCGCCGCGCGCCTCGCCCGCGAGTCGATCCGCGGTCAACTCCTTCGCGCCGGCTGGGCTGTCCTCCACGCCTCCGCCGTGGTGCGGGAAGCCGACGGAGCGACGGTCCTCACCTTCGGCGACAAAGGCGCGGGCAAGACCACTTCCGCGCTGCTGCTCGCCTCGCACGGCTGGCAGCTCCTCGCCAACGACAGGGTCCTCGTCCGCCCGCTCGGGGAGAGCGGTGTCGAGGTCCTGCCCTGGCCGTCCGCCGCCGCGCTCGGCCTCGGCCTCCTGCACGCCCTCGGATGGGACACCGTCGCACGGGGCCACCTGCGGGCCGGCGGCAACTTCCACCCCACACAGCACGCGTCCGTGACCGCTGCCCTTCTGGACGGCAACCACGCGCCGCTGTGGGACAGCAAGGGCAAGGAGCGGAAGGTCCAGGTGTTCCCGGACCAGTTCCCCGCCCTTTTCGATGTCCCCCTCACCACCGGGGGGCGGGCCGCCGCGTTGCTGTTCCCCCAGGTCGATGCCGACGCGGCGCCCGACGTCGTGGACGGCGTACGCGCGCTCGGGGAAGCGGACTTCATGTCCGGCGCCACGGAGGACCGCTACCCGGACATCTTCGAGCTGGCCCAGGGTGTCGACGGTGGCGGCCGGGACAGCGTCCGTACGGAGGTCGTGATGCGTCTCGCCGCGCTGCCGCATCACGCGGTCCGGCTCAACCACGACATCCCGGCCAGCACCGCCGTGCTGGGCAAGATCGCCGACACGTCGCGCTGACCGACCAGACTCCCGCCCCCGGCTCCGCTGGCCTCGTCGCGGGCCGGGGCGCGGGCACCATCCGTCCACTCGCTCTTGAAAGGCATCTCGTGATGACCACTGACAAATCCGACCTCTCCGCACTGGAGAGCGTCCTCGCCAAGGCGGTGGAACAGGCCGGGATCACGGGGCTCGTGAACCGACGTGGCGCTGACGAAGACGAAACCCTGGAGCTGCGGCTGAGCAACAGCAGACGGTTGCCGTTTTCTCTGACCGCAGATGAGGCCACCACGTGGCTCGCGGCGGCGAGTATCGACGCAACCGCCGTCTACCAGGACGCGTACCTGGTCATCTCGCTGCGCGGCAAACCGAGCGTTGACCAGATGGTGGAGCGGCTACTGCGGCCCTTCATGTACGCGGAGTCGGTGTGTGATCGCCTGCACGACGCGCTCGCGCAGCACCAGTTTCATGCGCCAGTGTCGCTCGCGGATTCGGGATCGATGGTTCTGCTTCTCCGTGACGACAAGAACCTCGACGTGGCCGTCCGGCTGGCTGCGGTGCTGGGGGCCGGCGACATCGGGGACGGTCTCAAGTTGTACCGGCCCAGCGGAGTCCTCAAGTTGGCTGCCCGGCTCCGGCTGCTGCTCACCGGAGCCCTGGGCCCGGGTGTTGGCGTTCTGGCCGAACCCGGCTGTGCCCACGCGGATCACGGCCTCCGCGTCCGCCTGACGGTGGAACAGGGCTTGCGGCTCGCAGGGAGGATCGCGGCCGAACCGGTCCGCGCAGAGCAGGACGAAGCCTCCTCGCCCGTGGAGGATGCCGAGATCCCGCCGGTGTGGATCTCATGGGACCCCTGATCCGATTGACGCTTACAGGCGCCGCCGTTGACCTTGACCAACTCACCGCCGAGAAGGCCGGAGCCTGGAGCACCGTCCGACTGATCACCCGCCCCCTTTTGGGCGGGGCAACCCAACCAGAGAGCTACGCACCCATGTCTGCATTCCGATGCCCCCGCGACTGTGCCGCCATCCGCAACAGCTACCAGCCGTACACCCTCATCGACACACTCCGCGACGCCGACGAAGACCTCGGCTCCAGCCGACCGGTCAGTGTGTCGTCCCTGGAGATCTCCCTCCTCGGCTTCCGGGCGCGATCCGAAGGCAAGACCGGACTGGCCGCGCTCAAGGCCATGCGCCGCGACCACCCCGTCCTGGTCCACGGCCTCTACACCTACCTCAGCGTCATGGCACTCGTCCTCGCCCTCGTCGCGGCCACCACGATCGGCGGGTGAACTCATGCCGACACGCCGACGCCACTGTGCACGCCTGCGCCGGGAACCACTGAGCAACTACGAACGCAACATCCGCCGCATCCTCAACCCGCCTCCACTGACGCTGCGCGACCGTCTGCACCTCGTCGCTGGCAGGGCGGAGAACCTTTGGTGGCGGCACGTCACCCGGCGCGAACTCTTCCGCCAGTTCGACACCCTGAAATGCGCCGCACCCCCTTACACCCCCACGACCGACGCCGAAGTGCGGCGCCGTCTCGCCCGCCTGGCCACCGACTACCACGAAGCCACGGTCCGCTCCCGGACGACATCGACCGCTTCAGCGCCCCACCCCGACATCAACCTTGCCAAGCCCCAAGCCGCCGAATAGCCGAGGACGGCGTGAGCGCTCCGCCACCGTCATCGTGGCCATTCCGAAGGAGATGCGCAGTGAGTGAACGGACCAGCCAGGTCGTATACGTGGCGCTGCTGTGCGGGCTGGTAGCCGTGCTGTACGTCGGCGTGTTCGAGGGGTAGGCGTCTGATGGAACGGACATGGACCGTCGGCCTGTGCTGGCGCTGCGAGGACGGTGGTGTGCCCGTGCTGTGGCTCGGCCCCGTACAAAGCGCGGAAGCTGGCGACGCCCCGTTCTTCTGCTGCGCACCCTGCGTGCGGCGTCTCGAGGCTCTTGTGATCGCACACAACCGGCACAGTGTGGTCGTGGATGACAACCCGGTCACGTCGACGCTCGCCCGGCCGAACGGAGCGTAGGCGCGAGATCCGGCCACTACGCCAAAGCGCTCGCTCCCTCCTAGTTCGGGGCAGCGACGAAGAACCGGCGGGACGCCACGCTGCATAAGCTCAACGTCCCGTTGGGGGCGAGGACCTGGTACTTCGGTGCCAGGTCCTTCGTTCCTTCTCGGCGTGCGCCCGGTCGGTGCGCCCACGGGCGCACCGACCGTGGCAGTCCCGGCCGATCTGGGTCACGACGGGCCGGAGCGGGTCGATTCTTCGAGGTCAAAGCATTACCGCAAGTCAGATGGGGTATCGGACCTTGTTCTTGAACGCTGCCGCGCCGGTACGGCGCTGGCGCTCCCGGCCCCTGCCACTACCGCCCCACCCTAATCCGCCTGGAACACCTGCCTCCTCGTTGAGGGTTCCACTCACTGAAGGACCCCATGACTCCGGACCGTTGGCATCAGCACTACGTCACCTTCGCCGACCGCGTGAGCGGCAAGCACGCCATCGCCGACCGCGCCTCGGCCCCGCCCTGCCCGCAGCCGAGGCGGGCGGGCAGCTACCCGGCTGCTGATTCCTCAGCTAGGACTTGTCCGGCCGATCATGTGACTACTCCGTGCCCGAGTCGTTCCTGTGGGCATGGGGCGGGGTGATCTGACGGATACCGAGTGGGAACAGCTTCGGGCGTTCCTGCCGGTGACCAATGGGTGTTGTGGCAGGTGGCGGGATCACCGGCAGGTGATCGATGGGATTCTGCACCGGTTGCGGACCGGAGTGCAGTGGCGTGATCTGCCAAAACGTTGCGGGCCGTGGAAGACCGTCTACGAACGCCACCGCCCGTGGTCCGCCGACGGCACCTAAGAGCGTCTGCTCCAGCAGGTCCAGGCCGCGGCCGATGCCGCAGGCGAGATTGACTGGGACATCTCGGTCGACTCCACCATCCTCCGCGTGCATCAGCATGCTGCCGGCGCCCGCACCGACCCGCCTCCAAGAGCAAAAGCGGCCGAAGAGATGGAACACCAGAGGCCCACGCCGGGGCGCCGCTTTCCCCCGATCCGCCTCAACCGCGCCTGGCGAGATACGCAGCGGCGGAGATTGCATCATCCCCAGGTAATCATGGTCCCCGACGCCCAGGTGGTCACGAGGCCGCGACGTCCGCAATGCGCTCGGCCCCGCCGCTAGGGCCTCGGGCATCGAGTTGGTACCGGCCATGGGCGGCTCCGCTCCCCGTGCTCTGGCCTACCCGTGGGAACGGCGCCTCTGCCGCCTGGTCCATGTACGGACGGGCGGGCCGGTCCGCTCTGGGAGGGTTCACGAACTCCCTTGGCCGTGCGGGGAGTTCGCTGTGTTGAGGTTCCTGGAGCATGGTGAAGACGATGAGGCGGCTGTCGGGCAGGGACGCCGGGTGGAGGGTGTGGCTCACGAGCTCGACGGTCCTCCAGCCCAGCGCCGGCACCCTCATCCGGTGGAGTTGGCCGTCACGGTTCTCAGCGACCTCGGAGGCCGATTCCCACAGGTGGAGCACGTCGGGGTCCGCGCGGACCTCTTCGACCAGCCGGGCCAGTTCGGGGTCGTCGCGCCGGCCCGCCAGGGCGAACTTCAGCAGTCTGACCATCCTGTTGGCGTGATCGCGCCATTGGTGGTGCTGTACACGCGCTTCGGGTTCGAGCAGCCCCCACTTCAGCAGGTTGGCGCCGGGCGCGGTGACCCACGGCCACCACGCGGCCATGAAGCTGTTGTAGGCGAGGACGTTCCAGTGGCGGTCGCACAGAAGGCTGGGTGAGGGCTGCTCCTCGATCAGCAGGCGCATGGCCTCTTCCAGCGGGGGGCGCCTGTCGGGGTGGGAGACGTCGAAGGTCGTGCCGACGTTGTGCAGCAGCAGCGCGTGACGGGCGTCCGGGTCGAGCCGCAGGAGGCCGGCCAGGGCGTCGCACTGTTCGCGCGAGAACCGGGCTGGTGCCGCACCGCGCTCGATACTGCCGTAGGTGCGGATCGCTATGCCCAGGACCCGGGCGACCGGAGGCTGGGTGAGGCCGGCGGCCCTGCGCCAGGTGCGCAGGAGATGGCCGAATCCCATGCGCCTTTCGGCAAAGGGCAGTTGCCCGGGAAAGCTCTCCTCGTCGGCGGATTCGCTGTCGCCGGGCGTCGGTCCGGTCGCGTCCATGAAGTTCCCCTCTCGCTGTGTGCGGCGCGGGCCGCGATGTTTCCGGGCAAGGAAAGGGCCCAAGTTCACCGGCCCCGGCCCTGTGTCCGCGACAGACCATACGCAATACCGAATGAAGATCATCCTGAGTTCAACAAGCCTGGCGCTGGACATCCCGCGACACTGATCCGCGAAAGGGACATGTCGACCGGCAGGAAAGCAGCGGTCGCCGGAATCGGCAAAAGCTTGCCGATTTTCGTTTTCCGGGCCGCCGCGCCCTCGGCCGCCCCCTGACCGACTCCCTGCGTCACGCATGTCTGCCCGTCATTTCCCTTCCACCGCAGGCGACTTACGCGCTGGGAGCGGCGGCGGGCGCGGGTGGCATGCCGGGGAATCTACGCGCGTCAACTTGGACCGGACCAGTCATTGACGCCGACGCGAGACCTTCGCTTAGATGCCTCTGAGCAGCGACGTTCAACGGAAAGTTGCAACAAGGAGGGGCGTTCAGAGGTGAAGATCATCACGAGAGGTCCGGCCGGACGCCGACGTCGGGCGGGCCGCTGTGACGGCCGGGGATTCCCACGCCCGGTGAATGCGCGAACTGCCCTGCGGAAGCTGGTGAGTTACCGATCATCAGATCTGCTGTGGCATGCCCTAATCACCCGTCCTGCCAGATCCGGCAGGGAGCTGCGGCACACGGAAGAACAGCTTCAGGAAGCGGTGACCCGTATCGCCCTCAGGCCGCGAGCGCGAACGGAAGAATCACAATCCGGAAACCACTATGCAGCGCTGCATTCTCGGCTCTCTCCACGGCCCGGCATCCCGGAACCTCCTTCGGTAACTTTGCAGCGCGGCATTCTGGAGGGTTTCGACAGACGGAATCCAGCGCTCTCCCTGCGATATTCCGGACGGCGCTCCCTTCCCCCGGGCGGCCCCGCCCCGACGCCGACGCCTGCGACTTCTAGAAAGTTCTAGAACCACCTGTGGACTGTTGCCGGAAACGGCATTTATGTTCGTCGTCGCTCGCCGGGCATCCCGCCCAGCGGCGGGCACGACAAGGAGGCGCGCCGCGTCACGCGCAGCACAGAAGAGCCGGGCAGCCGGCCCTGAAACGGCGACGGCGCCCGGGAGTTGCTGCTCCCGGACGCCAAAGCGGAAGTGACGCTCCGTGCACGTGTGAACCGAGCGTCACCCCAACCACCGCACCGGCCCTTCCTACGGGGCATACCGGCGCGGCCTTCACCACAGAGGAGAGTGTTCCATGCCGCCTGCCCCGCGCAAAAGGGCGAAGGTCCCCCGCCCGATCGCCGACGTCCACCGTCGGCGGCAGGTCGTACCCGGCTTCGCGCGGCTGTGCGGGGGCGGTATCTGATGGCGCGGATCCGGACGATCAAGCCGGAGGCGTTCGAGTCGGAGTCGCTCGCGGAGTGCTCGGTGACCGCGACGCTGACGTTCTTCGGTCTGCTCACCCTGGCGGACGACACCGGGCGCTTCCGTGACCACCCGGCGATCATCGCAGGCAGGTTGTGGGCGCTGCGCGCCGAACACACCCCCGCCCACGTCGCCCGGGATCTGGAGGAGCTGGCCGCCGCCGGAGTGATCTGCCGCTACACCGGCTGCGACGGGCGCAGCTATCTGCACATCGTGACGTGGCAGCGGCATCAGAAGATCGACCGCCCGTCCGCCTCGCGGGTGCCCCGCTGCACGGGGCATCAGGCGGAGCAGAAGTGCGGCTCCTGTACCGAGGGTCCCTGCCCCACCACCCGCTCGGACCAGGTTTCGACGAGTCCTCGTCGAGGGCTCGATCACCCAGTATCGCCCGATACGCCACCGACCGGCCCCCGGGCCCCGGCCGGTGCCCCCGCTGAGGCGAGCGGTGTCCGCCTGTCGGCGCGGCCCAGTTCTCCTGGCGGAGAAACAGCAGGTCAGGGGCGTTTCGTGGAAGCCTCGCCGCATCCTCGCGAGGGCTCGTCGTCTGGATCTAGGATCTTGGATCCTGGATCTGTACCTAGGGGGCGCGAGGCGCCCGCACCTCCCGCCCTCCCGGTGACGGTGTCGGCGAAGGAGCTGGTGGCGGAGTACGTCGCCGGATGTGCGCGCCGTCCTCCGGAGGACTTCCTCGCCCACCTGGGCCGGAAGGTCAAGGTCCTGCTGGAGGAGCGGTTCGAGCCCGAGACGGTCCGTACGGCGCTGGAGCGGCTGCGGGCCAAGGGCCTGCACCCCAGCGTCCTGCCGAGCCTGGTGAACGAGGTCCTCAACGCCTCACCGCAGCACGGCCCGTCGGCGCTGTCGTCCGCCTCCGGCGCGGGGCCTCTGGCCAGCGCTGCGTACACGCCGTATCTCAACCCGGCCACGCCGGAGCCGACCACGTTCGGAGGCAGCCTGTGACCCGCGTACACCTCAGCGGCCCGCAGCCCGCGATCTCGGACCGGCTCCGCACACGCCTCCAGGCGCAGCTCACCGCACGGGGGATCGACCCGGCGACGGCGCTGCCCGACCGCCCGGAGCCGGACCCCGCGCTTCAGGCCGCCCAGAAGCGGATACCCGTTGCCTACCGCGACGCGGTCGCTGAGCATCCCGCCGTCACGGCGTGGGTGCGCGCGCTGGCGGACGCGTCGGTCGCGCCGTCCACGGGTACGGCGAATCCGCCGTACGGGACCACCGGGCGGCGGCGGCTCGCGCACGGACCCTCGCTGCTGCTGTGGGGCAGCACCGGCACCGGCAAGACCCACCAGGCATACGGGGCGATCCGCGCGCTGACCGCCGCCGGGTGCGGGGTGGCCTGGCACGCGACCACCGCCGCCGACCTCTACGCCCAGATGCGCCCCCGCCCGGGAACGGACCTGGAGCACCTGCTCTACCGGCTCACCCGGGTCCCGCTGCTGCTCCTGGACGACCTCGGCGCCGCCAAGGGCTCGGAGTGGACCGAGGAGATCAACTTCCGGCTCCTGAACTGGCGGGCCGAGAACCGCCTGCCGACGCTCGTCACCAGCAACCTGCCGCCGCTGCGCGACACCGGTACCCCGGCCGGGCAGCCGGTGCTGCGCGACAAGGTCGGCGACCGCGTCCTGTCCCGCCTGTCGGGCATGTGCACCGCGGTCCAACTCACCGGGCCCGACCGCCGCTTCACCCGCCGCTGAACGCGGCCACCCCCTCATCCCCGTACCAGCCCTCACCGCCGCACCGCACCGTGTCCGCCCCACCGGTGCCCGCCGTGCCGGCAGCGAGCCGTGAACCGGAGAGAACGTTGCGCCACATCACCACCCACACCACGCCGGCCACCGGCCTGCGCTCCATCGCCGACACCAGCTGGCACGTGCGCGGCGCCTGCTACGGCATGGACCCCGAAGAGGCCGACGAGTTGTTCTTCCCGCGCCCGCGCGACCTCTGCGCCATCGCCGAGGCGAGAGCCCTGTGCGCCCAATGCCCCGTACGGCGGGACTGCCTCAACCACGCCCTGGAGAACAAGATCAAGGAAGGCACCTGGGGCGGCCTCACCAAAGCCGAGCGCCGTCCCTGGCACGACGGACTGCCCCAGCGCATGGACTACGACCGTGTGATCGCGTTCTTCAACGGCCGCGATGTCCACCTCACCACCCGCGAGCGCCAGGCCGTTGTCGACCACGCCTACGTACGCGACTGGCGACCGTCCCGACTCGCCGTCGCCCTGCAGATCAGCCCCCAGCACGCACGTGACCTGCTGCGGCAGGTCGCCAACAAGGTCTTCGACCGCGACCGCTACCAGGGCATCCCCAGAAAGAAACGCAAGCGGGCACCTGCGCCGCCGAAGACGGACAAGCCGCCCGCCGACGGCACAAGCGTCACCGGACGACCCAAGTCCTGGCCTGACGGCACAAGCGATCCGGGCCGGCCGGTGTCGCGCCCGGTCCCGGCCAGCACGGCGAACGCCTCGCTCGGAAAGGCAGCATGAACAACCTCCTGTCACCTGGTTCGATCACCAGCCTGCCCGTGCTTCTCGCGGCCGGGATCGCGATCACCGGTGTGCTGTCCCTCGCCGTGGCGGGGTGGACGAGCCGCCGCCGAGCGGCACGAGAGCCGCGTCCGGCGGGCAGTCCGGCGGTGAAGGTCGCCGCGCTCGCCGCGGTCGGCTGCACCGCCTACAGCGCCGACACCAGCTGGCGCTTCGCCGCCGACTACCTCGACATGGCCGGCACCCTGGAGCGCGCCGCGATGTTCGGCGCCGCGGAACTCGCCCTGTTCGCCACCGCCCTGATGGCCCGCCAGAACCTCAACAGCCAGGGCACACCCGGTCTGCCCGGCAGCCTGGTCTGGGTCATCACCGGCGTGCAGATCATCCCCGCCTACGCCGAGTCCGGTCCGGTCGGCGGCACCGTACGGGCCTTCGTCGGCCCCGTCATGGCCGCCATGCTCTGGCACCTCGCCATGGGCATCGAACTGCGTCTCCACAAACCGGACGCCGCCTCGCAGGGTCTGCTCGCCAGCCTCGGCCGCGAAGCACGCGAGCGCCTCCTCTCACGTCTGGGCATCGCCGCCCGCGACCGCGACGCCGCACAGATCACCCGCGACCGCGCCACCACCCGCGCCGTCACCCTCGCCACCCGCCTCGCCGACCACACCCCCGCCCAACGACAGAAATGGCGCGGGCGACGCCTCACACGGAAGCTGTCGAAGGCACTCGGCAGAGCCGCCGTCGGTACGGACCCGAAGCAGCGTGCGCAGCTGCTCGATCAGCTCGCCGCCCGCCGGCACGCGCCCACGCTCGCCACCGTCCCCCTCCCCTCACCCTGGACCACAGGACACGACGAACCGGGTGGACCGGGGTCAGCCGCGGTCCCCGGCGACGGTCCCCGCACCGATACCGAACCCATCGGGGACCGGACAGCCGGGACCGAACGGGGACCGGTCCCCAACAACACACACCACAGCACGGGGACCGACATGGGGACCGGAAGGGGACCGGTCCCCGAAAGCCGGCACCAAGACGCGGGGACCGAAGCCGTCGAGCCGGGGACCGAAACGGGGACCGGTGCCGTCGAACCAGAGCCCAACGAAAGGCCCAACAGCCCATCGGGGACCGAGCAATTCACAGGCGAAACGCCTGCTCACACCCCCCAACCACACCGGGGACCGGCCGGGACCAGCACGGGGACCGAAGGGGACCGGGAACCGAGCGGGGACCGGGGACCGAAGGGGACCGAATCGGGGACCGGGCGTGGCGGGGACCGGGGACCGACCGAGACCGAAT
>NZ_JBIAHA010000020.1:84005-159014 GCF_042870175.1 Streptomyces sp. NPDC006643
CATCGGGGACCAGCTCGGGGACCGGGCGTGGCGGGGACCGGGGACCGACCGAGACCGAATCGGGGACCAGCTCGGGGACCGGGCGTGGCGGGGACCGGGGACCGACCGAGACCGAATCGGGGACCAGCTCGGGGACCGGGCGTGGCGGGGACCGGAGCCGTTCGGTCCCCGCGCGGCGGAAGCCGAAGGGGAAAGGCAAGCGGAAGCGGTCCCGTACGCAGCAGGCGAAGGGTGCGTCGAGGGGGTCGGCGCAGTCGGTGGAGGAGCTCGTCACGAGGGTTCGGCCGCATGTTCCGGCGCTGCTGGAGCGGGACGGCAACGAGACCGTCAGCAGGGTTCAGCTGCGGGAGATCCTCCGCCACGAGGGACTCAAGGGCGGCCGGAACGACCGCCTGGGCCTGGTCCTGCAGCAGCTGCGCACCGAAGCCATCAACGCCACTACGAGGAGCAGCCGATGAAGACGTGTCACCGCTTCCGTCGCATCAAGACCGGGTTCGAGCGCGAGATCGGCTTCTCCCAGGCCCACGCCGAGCGGCACGCCGGACGTCCGGCGGCGAAGGCCAGCGCGAAGTACGCGATATCGACCAAGCATCGGATGGCCCAGGCCCTCAACCGGCACATCAGCCACTGCCCCGAATGCGGCTGACACCCGCCCCAACCCGCCCAGGAGGAAACGATGTTCCCCCGGCTTCCGCGTCTCTACGCACCGACGGCAGCAGAGGCCGCCGCCTGGGCCGACACCCTGGTCCGGCACCGGCTCCTGTACGCCGCCGTGAGCCTCCCGACCGGCCAGTGGCTCGTCCAGAAGACGCCCGGAGCGCCGGTACGCATCCTCGACGGGCCGGCCGAGCTGCTCGAACTCGCCGCCCACATCCAGCACCACACGCGCACGAGAAGGAACCGCATCCGATGACGGACGAGCAGACCACCCCCGCCCACCAGCCGGATCAGGCGGACACCAACTCGGCTTCAGGCGGAGCAAGTTATCGCGTGAGCATTGCTGCCGATGGCAGCAATGCTCACGCGTCTCCCGCCCCGGAGGTGGCGGGAGCCGGGGGGGGGGGGGGGGGGGGGGGGGCGGGGGGGGGGGGGGGGGGGGGGCGGGCGCCCCCCCCCCGCCCCCGCGCCCCCCCCCCCGGGGGGGGGGGGGGCGGGGGCGGGCCCGGGGGGCCCCCCCCCGGTCCGGATGGGGCCGAGGGCGGCCTCCAGCCAGAACAGCAGGAGGAGCAGCACGAGTGCCGTCGTTCGTCGTGTGAGCACGTCTGCGCCGCGCCGTTGAAGCCGCGTGTGAAGCCGCGTGAGCGTCTGCGTGACAACGAGAAGCGCATGCACCAGCCGAGCTGCCGCATGAACGACACCGAGTACCAGCGTCTGGCCCGTGGCGCTGCCGCCTGCGGTATGAGCATCGCCGCGTTCCTCGCCCGCGCCGGCCTCAACGCCGCCCGTGACCTCGACCGGACCGCCGCCGAGGTGGCCGGTGAACGAGAAGTGGTGAGCGAGCTGTTCGCGCTGCGCCGGCGTCTCGGGCAGATCGGCAACAACCTCAACCAGGTCGCCAAGGCCGCCAACTCCGGCGCCGACGCACCCCATGCCACGGCTGTTCTCGACGCCGTCGAACGCACCGCGCGGCGGGTCGACGCCTTCACCCAGCAGTACCTCACCGGCGAGAACCGGCCCGGATGATTCCCCGTGTTCACAAGCGCGGCAGCCGCACCGTCGGCCTGATCTTCTACCTGTACGAGCCCGGCAGGTGCGAGGAACACACCGACCCCCACCTCGTCGCGGCCTGGGACGCCTTCGCCCCCGACCCCGGACGCCACCCCGACGCCACCCACGGCGACCTCGCCCGGCTCCTGGACCAGCCCGTCGACGCCCTGGCGCCCTCGCGTCGCCCCGAACAGCACGTGTGGCACCTGTCCGTACGCGCGGCTCCCGAGGACCCGGTGCTCACCGACGAGCAGTGGGCGGACATCGCCCGACGTATGGTCGCCGCCACCGGCATCGCCCCCACCGGAGACGACACCGCCTGCCGGTGGGCCGCCGTACGCCACGCGGACAACCACATCCACATCGTCGCCACCCTCGTACGCGAAGACGGCCGCAGACCACGGCTGAACAACGACGCCGCCCGCGCCCAGGCCGAGGCCCGGAAAATTGAGGCCGAGTTCGGGCTGCGGCAACTCAACCCCGGCGACGGCACCGCCGCGAAACGCCCCACCAGCGCGGAGCGCCACAAAGCCGCACGCGAAAACCGCCCCCAGACCCCACGCGAGGAACTACGCGAAACCGTCCGCCACGCAGCAGCCGGCACCATGAACGAGAGCGAGTTCTTCACCCGACTCACCGCCGCCGGTCTGCTGGTTCACCAACGCACCGCGCCCTCCGGCGACCTGCTCGGCTACAAAGTCGCCCTGCCCGACGACCGCAACCACGACGGTGAACCCGTCTTCTACGCCGGGTCCACCCTCGCCCCCGACCTCTCCCTGCCCAAGATCCGCAAACGGTGGGCCGCCGACGATGCGGAAGCGCCGGGTGATACACCGGCCGATGCCGCCGCGGGTCTCCGGTGGCCGGGGCCGACGGGCGCCAGGCGGCGGGCGAGCACCGCGATGTGGCAGGCGCTGCTGGTCATCGACCACGGCACCGACGAGCAGATCACCGCCCGCATCACCGGAGCGGGGGAGGTCCTGGACGCGCTCGCCACCACCAGCGCCGCCCCCACCAGAAGCGAACTGCGGCAAGCAGCCTTCGTGTTCGAGCGTGCCACCCGCTCCCACACCCAGGCCGTACGCGGACATGACCGGGCGCTGCGCCAGGCCGCCCGTGACCTCGTCCGCAGCGGTCCGGTCCTCGGGCGCGGGGAGGACGGGGCGAGCACGGCCATGGTGATCGACATGGCGTTCTTCCTCGTCACCGCCGCCGTCCACTGGCACGCGAAGAAGGACCACGCCCAGCAGGCCGCCGCCGCCCGTCAGAGCGCCGAACACCTGCGTACCGCCTACCGGGCCGCCGCCCGACACCCGATGGCCGTCCTCCACCGGCGAGGCCAGCGCCTCACCCAGCCCCGGCTGCGGAGACAGGCCGCTTACATACGGACAGTGGTGCCGGAGCTGGCCGGGCAGATCCTCGCCGAACCCGGCTGGCCCGCCCTCGCCGCCACCCTTGCCGATGCCGAAGCAGCCGGACACCAACCGGCCACGCTGCTCGCCGAAGTGACCAGGCGCCGGGAGCTGGACACCGCCGACTCCCTCAGCGACGTGCTCGTGTGGCGACTGCGCCGCGTCGCCGACCTGCCCGCCGACGCTGAACAACTGCCCGTCCCCGGGACCGCCCTGGCATCGTCACGGGCGCTGCCGGGCCGCCGGAACGGGGCCCGTCCCGAGCGATCACGTTGGCGGTGAGGGCTAGAGAATTCTTGAGTTGAAGCCCCAGACCGGCCTGGGGCACCATCGTCGTCGTTCCGCTGGGCAAAGAGACAAGGAGAGCGGATGTTCGGACGTAAACGCCGTCAGATGCGACGTGAACTCGCCGAAGTACGGCGGCAGCACGCCGAGATGATCAACACCTGGATGCGGGAGGAGCAAGAACCCGTCCCCCAGCCCGAGCCCGTCGATGCGGTAACGCCGGTGGTGGACGACTTCCTGCCGGCGGATCTGCGGGTGCCCACGCGTGACGACGTCGAAGGCATGATGATGCGCCGGCAGATGCCGCTCGTCCTCGACGGAGAGGTCCACGCCTGCCCCCACTGCGGCTCCTACCGCGACTGGATCCTATTCACCCTCGGCAACGAGGTGTGGCTGCGCTGCCAGGCCGGCCACCAAGCGCTCGAACCCCGCCTGGACGTCGCCTGGTTCGACCGCAACAGCGGCCCGAACGAGGCACGGCACGCCACCTTCGACGAGGGCCTGCGCCGCCTCGGCCACCCCGACAACTAACCACCCTCCCCCTGCTCTGCGACCACCGCCCAAAGGGGGCGGCACTGCCCAGCCCACTCGCCGCTACCCCAGGGGGTATCCATGCACCACCGCACCGCATCCACCATCGTCCTCGGCATCACCGCCGTCCTCGCCCTGGCGGCCTGCTCCCCCGGCGCCCCCGAGAACAGGCCCGCCGACGGCGCGCCCAGCCGCACCCACAGCTCGGCCGACAACGGTCGAGGCGACGCCGTGTTGTCGTCTCCGGAGCTGGCGTCGCGCCTGCTCGGCGAGAGCGACCTCGGCGCCGGCTACACCCGTAAGCCCGAGCGGCCCTCCGGGAACAACGACGACGTCACGGTCCTCGGCTGCCCCGCGCTGGACGACCTGGGCTCCGAAGCGGCCACTGGTTCCGGGGGCGGACTGGACTTCCCCCGCCGCGCGAAAGCCGCCTTCGCCCACAGCAGCGGCGCGGAGGTGACCAAGGAGCTGTACAGCGACACCGCCCGCAAGCTGTCCGACGGGACCGGCCGGATCTTCGACGCGATGACCGGCTGCCCCGCCTACCGGGTCCTCGCCGACAGCACCCTGGTCGACATCACCACACACGAGGTGCCCGCCCCGCAGCTCGGGGACGAGCAGTGGAGCCACCTCCTGGCCTTCTCCACCGGCGGGCGGGAGACCGTGGTGAAACAGACCGCGATCCGCGACGGTAGCCAACTGCTGATCGTCTCCGGCTCCCCCGAACTCGTCGACCGGCACCTCGCCACGGCGCTCGACAAGGCCACAGCCACCGGCTGACACCCGCACGCACTGCTGCCCCCGACCCTGGAAGCGCACTCGCCCGACGCGACGGTATTGCATGGGACGACCCTGGGTGGACTTTGCCTGTTCCGCTCACCGTGGTGGTTGGCGGCCTCTACGGTGGTCACCGTGTCCGTCCCGCCCTCCGAGCCGCCACCTCCGCCTCCGCCTCCACGGCCTGGTCTGAGGCAGCAGACTGCCGCGAGATGGGCGCGCCGATACTCCCTGGGACGCCTGCCGTTCTGGTTACTAACCCGTGCTGCAGTGGTGCTCGCCCTGTCCACCGTGCTGTTCGTGGTGAACGGCGTGCTACTCGGCTGGGCGGACGCATACGACGTCCTGATCGGCATCACGTCGCCGGCCGAGGCGGACCCGCAGTGGGCAGCATGGCCGCTCTCGGTAGTGGGCTGGGCCGCGATCCCCGCGTTCGTCGGCGGCACCGTCGGCTACCTCGTGACCGTGCAGATCCAGGCGCACCAGGCCCGCGACTTCGACGCCGTCATGGATGAACTCCGCGCCCTGATCCAGCCTCCTCCGGGCCCGGGGGACGGCACATGATTACTCTCCATGAACTTCACCAACGAGGCGGCGACACGGCGAAGGCCGTCATCGCTTTCGGCACTCTGCACCAGGAGGCCACGCTCACCAGCCAGGGGCACGCAACGGACTGGAAGGCCGCCGAACGCCACTTCCTGGACATTCAGATTCTGCTCATGGAACACCCTGCGGCGCCTCCAGGAGCGAGAGCCCTGGAGCAGGAACGCCGGGCGGAGAACGCGGCCACTGATCTGCTCCTGGCCATCAACCCCGGCGCGGGCCATCGCTGCCCGATGTGCCAACGCAGCACAACAAACGTGTAACCGCCCTACCCTGGAGACCGTGGTGGACAGGATCGAGACGCACCGACAGGCCGCCATCCTGCGCGGCCTGCTCTATCTCGCATGTCCCGACGCCCCTTCCACTGCCATCAACCTGACCGCCAAGGCGATCGCTCGACGCTCCGACGACCAGATCCCGCCCACCCGTGCCGTCACGCAAGCGCGACGCCTCACCAGCCCGCGTTATGACAACGACGCGCCGCGCAAACTGCTCAGTGCGAAGCTGGACGACGCGGGCCTGGACCTGGCGAAGCTCAACGGCGCGGACCTGACCGGCGCGACCCTGATCCGTGCGAACCTCAGCCATGCGACCCTTATCCGCGCGAACCTGACCGGCGCGACCCTGATCCGTGCGAACCTCAGCCATGCGACCCTTATCTGCGCGAACCTCAGCCAAACGAACCTCAGCCAAACGAACCTTCCCCACGCGAACCTGATGCTCGCGGACCTGACCGGCGCGAACCTGAGCCGCGCGAACCTGAGCGACGCGAGCCTGGGTCACGCGCATCTAAGTGATGCCGACCTGACCGGCGCGAACCTGGCCCGCGCGAACCTGGACTTGGCGAAGCTCAACGGCGCGGACCTGACCGGCGCGACCCTGATGCGCACGAACGTCGACGGCGCGAACCTGACCGGCGCGAACCTGACCAACGCGCACCTGAGGGACGCGAACCTGACCAACGCGGACCTGACCAACGCGGACCTGCGGGACGCGGACCTGAGGGGGACTCGTCGGCTGATGCTGAGGTCGGGGATCACGTGGAGTCTGCGTACTCGCTGGCCCGATGATCGCTACAAGCGGGAAGCACATGCCCGATCCGACGAAGTGAGCCCGGGATGGTACCGACTCCGCGGAGACACCGCTCGGGACTGTTCCCGTACGTTGCTCTGATCACCTGGTTGCCTGACAGCCAGCGGCGAAGCGCACCTGCCGTCCGTCTGGCGTGCAGGACCTTGTCCTCCCTAAGGTCCGGCGTACGAGTCGCGTGAGGTGACGAGCCGGGTGACAGCGGACAGCGGCCGGTCGCCCTTCTCGTTGTTGCACTTGCGCCCGCACGCGAGGCAGCCCTTGACTCCGTGGATTGGCGCGAGGTTGTCAGGGCCAGCCTTCGCGCCGCCACATGCAACGGGCTGGATGTGGTCGAGAGCATCGGCCCCGTTGTGGGCGCCGTGGCTGGTGAGGTTCGCACGGCCGGACACGCGCACCTCCGGACGCGCGGAGGCCCGGCCGCTCGGGTGTGCGGGCCGATCCTGTGTCGGGCTGATGGGTCAGGAGCGGCGGCGGAACAGGCAGATGAGCGCTTCGAGTTCACCGATCAACGCCTTGCCCTCAGAGGCCGTCATGTTCGACAGCATCCATCCGTTGGACTCGATGACCTATATCTGGCCTGCCATGCCCGTCATAGGCGCGTTGTCCAAGGAGCGCGAAGAAGCCCGGCACCCCCGCGACGGGGTGCCGGGCTTCGTGGGTCGAACGGGAAGTGCTCCGGGGGCTGTTCATCCGGCCGGAGCGCGCAGGAGCCGGTCCCGGGTGGCCTCGGGCAGCACCCGGCGCAGAACCGGCGCCGTCGAGCTGAGGGACGCGGCGAACGCCGCGACGAGGTGTTCCGGCACGCCGGCGGAGAACGACGCCGCCCACAAGTACGGTTCCCCGAGCGCGGGTTCGGCCCACGCCTGCCACCCAGCCGGACCCTCCTCATCCGGCGCGACGGTCAGCGACCGGGGGTCACCGTCCTGGATGAGCGGAGGCACATCCCCGAGCCCGAGACGGGTCGTGAACGTCGAGTCCGTCGCCCTGGCATCAGGACGGTCGATGTCGCGCAGCCAGCCGTGCGCGGTGACCGCGTCGAGGACCAGCCCGGGCCCCGCGTACGCGGCGGCGGGCCGGGCGGTGGCGTCGAGTGCGTGGAGGAAGTCGCCGAGGACCTCGCCGGGGATCTCCGGGGTGAAGTAGGCCGACCACGCGGCGAGCGGACTGCCCGTGTCCGCGCGGGCGGAGACCTGCCAGGCGACCGGCAGCTTCCCCAGGAGGAACGGCTCGTCCGCCAGGACCCACTGGGCCCAGCGCAACGTGTCGGGGCTGATGTGCAGGACGGTGCTGCGAAGGACCTGCCGGTCCTCCGGCATCTCGTCCGGCTCCTGCCTGCCACGGACGATCGTCAGGCCCGTCCAGCCGAGACCGGTGAGCGTGTCGGCCACCGAGTCGTAGAGCCGGGCGTCGTCACCGGCCAGATGCCGGGGACCCACCCAGTACGCGGACGGCGCACCGCCCGGGGGAACCGGGTCGGGCGGGAAGTTCGGGTTCAACAACACCTCCAAGAGATCGGGCGGCCCCTACTGGCCTTCCGTGCGGCGCGCGTTGCGGCGAGCGCGTCGCCGCGGGGCCTGGACGGGTCCCTGCCAGGTGAGGGCAACGGCAACCTCGGGCGGCACAGGCCCGAGCTGGCTGTCCGGGTCCTGGCCCTCGGCCAGATAGACGACCGGCTGTCCTCTCCCGTCGTCGGCCTGGACGGCCTGGGTGAGGCGGTGCGCCATCGGGAAGAACGGGTTCATCGCCAGGCGCACCGGCGTGCCACGGTCGCAGGCGGACAGCAGATCGATGAGATCGCCGACGGTCATCTCCATGTGCTCCACGAAGCCTCCTCGCATGGGAAAACGGGTGGGCAGGTAAGAATCTCCGGGGCACCTCGCGCCCCTGTCCGATCGGGAAGGTCGTCCGCAGCGCGTGGGCTCGCACATCACTGGGCTGCTCCTCAGGCAGCTGCAAGGACGGTCAGAGGTGAGGCCGGGCTCACTGGAGCCACGGTCACGGACATTCACGTCTCTGACCTGCGAGTTTTCGCGGAAGGTCGTCCACCTTGACATCCCTTCGGCACCGCTGGCCAGTCTTTCCGGGATCTTTCCTGTCTGCCCCCGGCGAAATAAAGAATGGCGAACCGGCCGCTCCCGTCCGGTGGGCCGCCAACGTTGTGGTGGCGTAGCTGGCTACGTCTCCTCTGGGGGATGCGTCCCGTGTCTTCGTTGTGAAACGGCCAACGCGGCAAACTATTCGAACAAGTGATCTAATGAAGGAATGAACGGTGCTCGCTTTCCCGATGATCTAGTGGCCGCGCAGCGTGCTTGGGACCGCGCCTACCGGGCGCTCGCGGAGCCGGCTCGCCGCAGCGGCATGACGGTGCTGCGGCGGCGGCTGATCAGGCTGTCCGCGCAGATCTGGTGGCATCCGTACTGGTCGACGCCGGCATCCGGTCCCGCCGATCGAGTGGCCCTGCGCGGCCGGGCGCGGGAGCTGGAATCCGGGGAGCCGTAGGTGAGCGCCGGGGGTGCGGATCGTCCGGCCGAGATCATGCTCGTGCTGCCCGATTCACAAACCGTCAGGGTTCGTCTTCACGAGCGGCAGGAGGCCGCGGAGGGTTCGCAGTGGCGCTATCTCATCGGTGTGGCCGCCTGGGTGGCGACCCGGGAGGGCGTCGAGGCGGCCGAGTACTCGGTGTGGGTCACCGCCGACCAGCTGCGGCCGATCAGCGGTGTGGACCTGTCCGCCGTCGCAACGTACAAGCTCCCCGCACAGCCTCCCCACGTTGCTTCGGGGTGGACGGTGGGGCCGGGTGAACGCAAAGGGCAGAGCGTGGTCCATGACATCGCGTGCCGGAACGGGCCCCCGCTCGCGAGCGAGCTGAACACGCTGGAGGCTCTTGACGCTCTCGAACGGCCGGGCGCTCGCGCGTGCGATGTGTGTGACGCCGCGGCGATGCTCGTGCCCGCACTGGAATGGGGAAGCAGATAGGGCCATCCGCCGGCGAGCTGCTCGATCCGCGCCGGTGAAACGAGCACGCGAAAGCCCCCGGAGTCGCGTGGACTCCGGGGGCCGGGTGCGTCGTTCAGGTGAAGCGGTCAGCCCTCCTCGGGGCTGGTTTCGTCGCTGACGTTGCCCGTACGACGGCGGCGCACGACGGCGACTGCGGCTGCGCCGGTGGCAACCAGCAGTGCGCCTCCACCGACCAGCCACGGGGTGGCATTCGCGCCGGTGTGGGCGAGTGCGCCTTCATCCCCGGGCACCGGGGTTGTGCTGCTGGATTCGGGATCGTCCGTGACCGGAGTGGTGGTGTCGCCGTCGGGGGGCGAGGCCGACGGGGAGGGCGTGTTCCCGTTGTGGCCGGGCTTTGTGGGGGCGGGTGTGTCGGAGGGGTCGGGGGCCGGCGGTGTGCCAGACCCGGTGTCGGTCTTGGTGTTGGTGACCGTCACGGTGACCGGGGCTCCGGGGCCGGCGGTGAACGTCCGGGAGGGTTTGAAGAGGTTGTAGCCGTCCGGTGCTTTGGTCTGACGGACCCAGAATTCCTGACCGGTACGAGAACTGACGGGCAGGGGCGCGGAGGCGGTGCCGTTGGTCTTGGTGGTGAGGGTGAGGAGGGTGGTGGTGCCGGTGCCGATGTTCACGGTGGAGCCGGCCAGGAGCCGGCCGCTCTTGTCGTCCTTGGCTTTCAGGACGACAGTGGCGGGCTTGAACGGGTCGACGACCGTCAGCGGAAGGGTGATACCGGGAGTGATGACGACGTCCCGGTCGGGCACGGTGCCATGCAGCGGGCTGCCGGAGGACGTTTCCTTCAGCCGGTAGACACCAGGGGTGAGGTCCTCGAAGGCGAGCCGGCCGCGGGCGTCCGTCGTGCCCCTGCCCGCCTCGTTGCCCGTCGTGTCGAGCAAAGTGAAAGCGGCCCCGTTCATGACGTCGTCACCGGGGTCCTTCTTGAGGATGGCGACACCACCAGTCTCCTCCTCGGGCGGGCTGACCTCGGTGGGCACGGAGGTGGACGGATCGGGTTCGGGACTCTGGGCGGACACGGCCGGGGCCCAGAGAAGACTGCCGCTCACGGCGGCGACCGCAGTCGCGAGCGCTGGTGCGAAGGTGCGGGTGAGCAAGAACGAACTCCTGAAGAAACGATGGGCGGGCGGTCAGCGGATGCGGCCCGCGCCCGGTGGTGGGCCGCCGGGCGGTGTGCCGGTGGCGGGCTTGAGCGTGGGTGTCGTGAGGTAGAGGTGGCGGCGGAACTGTGACGGGGTGTCCGTCACCGCGCGGTGGAGGGGCACCGTGGAATGGAGCGAGGCGGTGAAGGCGGCGACGAGCGTGGTGGGTGTGCCGGTGGAGAACCGGGCCTGCCACAGCGGTTCGCTCTGATACCCGCCCCAGGCCCGCCATGCCGGACCGTCGGAACCGGTGATCGCGTACCGGTGCCGTACTCCGGCGAGTCCGTCCCACGACCGGAAGGTCTGCGTGCCGTCGGTTTTGACGCTGTGGCCCCAGCCCTGGGCGAACAGCGGCGCGTACGCCTCATAGGCCGGTGTCGTATCCCCGAACAGGTGATCCTGATCGCTGTGCAGGTCTTCGAGATAGAGGTCAAGCAGCTCGGCGTGAACGTCACGGAGCAGCTCGACGGGGGTCGTGGCGTCGAAGGTGATCTGCCAGGCCGCCGGGCCGAACGGGACACGGTTCGCGGCGATCGTCCACGTCCCCCGGCGAGATGCACCGGGTTCGGGGCGGAGATGAGTCCAGAGCCGTAGGCAGGGGCTGACGGTGAAAGCCTCCCCGTTCTCATGCTGGTGCAGCGTCCAGTCCTCGTCGAACGGCAAGGGCCAGGCCGTACGAGGATCAACTTGGCCCGGGCCGGCGAGGTGGCGGGGAAGGACCTTCACCGTCTGGGCGGGGCCGGG
This sequence comes from Streptomyces sp. NPDC006643, assembly GCF_042870175.1. Taxonomy (NCBI): domain Bacteria; kingdom Bacillati; phylum Actinomycetota; class Actinomycetes; order Kitasatosporales; family Streptomycetaceae; genus Streptomyces; species Streptomyces sp. NPDC006643. Next base: position 95,308 of record NZ_JBIAHA010000020.1, read on the forward strand.
ATTCTTCAGGGGGTCGGGTGGCACGAAGGGGCTCCTGCCGAACGGGCGCACGGGACGCAGGTCATGGGAGTTGAATCGGTGGAGAGTTGTGCTCAGCGAGTCCGGCGACCGCTACGAGGCGGCGACGGTGCAGCGTGGGCGGCAGGTCCCACGGTCCGGCCGGGAGCCGGTGGCCGCCCGCTGCTGCCGGGGAACCACACCTCCGCGTACTGCTCGATCGCCCGGCGCAACTCGGTTCCGTCCGCCCCCTTCCATGGGGGCTCGCTGCGCTGGGCGTGCCAGTCACGGAAGGAGCCGTAGCTGCCGGTGCCCGGTGAGAAGCCGAGGCGGGCGTCGCGACGGGCGAAAGTGCGGTAGTCGGCGAAGGACAGGATCGTCGTGTCGATCGCGCCCTTCTGGGCATGGACCACCGCCAGGCGCAGACCGGCGTACTCGCCGTGCGTGATCGTGCCGGCGAAGTCGATCCGCAGCCTCAGCGGTGAGCCGGCGTCGAAGGTCGCGTAGAAGGCATCGCCCAGGACCGTTCCTTCGAAGGGAAGTTGAAGGACATCGTCGAAGAACTGCCGAGTATGCAGGGGCAAGAAGCTCTCTTCTTCAAGGGTTTGGCGTGCGGGTTCAGCGGCGTGGGCCGGGCAGGGCCGGTCGGCTGGTGGAGGTCGTCCAGCGCGGAACGCTCGACGCCGGGAGAGCTGCCGGGCGGCGGGCCGCGGCACGCCGCACGTCGAGCGGCGTCGGCGCCGGCGGGCGGGGCGGGACGATCGGGGTGAGGCGGGCCAGATTGCGGACGTAGGAGTGGGTTTCCTGCCGCCAGCGGGGCAGCGGCGCCGGGTCCGAGACGCACTCGGTGACCGCGGTGAGCAGGGGCACGGGGGTGTCGGTGCTGGCGGTGGCGTACCAGGCGGGGCGGTCGGCGGACTCTCCCGCCCACAGGTGCCAGCGGGCGGTGCGGCTGGTCAGCTCGGCTTCCGGATCAAGGCCGCCGGTGGTGAACTCCAGTGCGGCGAGCCCGTCCTGGGCCCGGATCGCGAAGACGTCCCACTGCGGACGGTCGAACTCCCAGCCCTGTCTCAGGAGGGGACGGACAACCTGGAAGGGCTCGTGCACATCGCTCAGGACGTCCGGCCGGGCGAGGTAGGCGTCCGGACCGTCCTCGCACGCCTTAGCGAGGGCGGTGGTGAAGGCCGTGACGAACTCTGTCGGGCAGGAGTCGTTGAAACAGACGCCCCAAACCGGCGGCGCGAACAAGTCGTTGTAGGCGTTGATGCGCCACAGCCCGTCGTCCTCGCCCTCGGGCAGGTAGCCGAGGCGCACCTTCCGGTCGGGAGCGGTGACGTACACGTTGGCGAGGTCGTCGTGCCGAAGTTCCCAGCCGAGCGCTAGCAAGGCTTCGAGGCCGGGATCGCCGATTGCTGTGGCTGCGGCGAGGTGGCGCGGGGAGACGAACACATCCCCGTCGATTTCGGCCTGTTGGGGCGGTTCAGGTTGACGCATGGATGTCCAGGGTTGTGGTGGTCAGCGCCGGTGGGCGGTGCTCTGGCCGGGGCCGGCGGGAGGGAGTACGGGAGCCGGTGCCGCGGCTTCGGACCGGCCCGGCGCGGAGGGCGGGGCGGGTTCGGTCATCAGGTACGAGCGCAGTTCCTTGGGCAGCGTTCCGGCCCTGCGGTACACAGGCGTCGTGTCGGCCAGGGAGGTCGTGAAAGCGGCGACCAGGGCGTTGGGCACCTGCTTGCCGAACCGGGCGCTCCACCGGCAACTGCCGGTCGTGCCGGGAGAGACGTCGATGCTCCAGGCGTCCGAAACGTGGGAAGGCCGCCGGTGGCCGTTCACCGTGGCGAGACGGTCGGGAGAGGTGAACGTCTGGTTGCCGCGTTCGTCCACGGTGTGGCTCCAGCCGGCGTTCAGCAGGGGCAGGTAAACGGCCGTTGCACTGCTCAGGGAATGAAGGGATCCGGCGGCATGGGCCTTGGCGAGGGCGCGGTGGAAGTCGGTGAGCAGCTCGGCCGGTGTCTCGGCGCTCCAGGATGCGCTCCAGCAGGGGGCGGCCAGCGCGTCCTCGTAGACGGCCGTCTTCCAGCCGCTGTCCGTCGAGTTGGGCATGTGAGCGGCGCGGACCAGCTGGCACGGGCTTGTACAGAGCAACGGCCGCCAGTCGTCCGGTGTGTGGGTGCTCCAGCCGGCGCTCGTCAGGCTCGACCAGACCATCGCCACGGCGAGCGGTCGCTGTTCGAGCCCGGGGCCGGCGAGGTAGCGGGGTGAGACAAGGACCGGGTCGTCCGGCCCGAAGGAGTCAAGATCGTTCGGCACGGGTTCCTCCTTCTGGAAGGTGCGAGCGCCGGGGGGTCGGGGTGGTGGTGAGGGTGAGCTGGTCGAGGACGAGGCGGGTGCGTTGTTCGACCTGCCGGGTGCTGGTGCCGGTGACGGTGAAGAATCCGACGCGGGCGGAGTACATGGATCCGTCGGGCGGCAGGGTGACGGTGTCGCCCACCTCCCGAAGCCAGTGCACCTGCCGCAACCACGGCATGTGATGAGCGAAGCCGTCCGTGAGGTGCCGGGCGGCGAGCGTGCCGGACATCGCGGGGTAGAGGAGGCGGATTCCGGCCGCCGTACGGCGGGTTCGGGTGAGGTCGGGGGCGGTGCCGCACGCGATGTCGGCGGCGGCGCGCGGCAGGTCGATGCCGGTGGCGAGGTGGACGAGCTGGCCGATGAGGTCGCCGGCGATCCTCGCGTTGACCTCGACCAGACGTGGACCCGCATCGGTGAGGCGCATCTCGACGTGCTGAATGCCATCGGTCAAACCCAGGGCCCGCACCGCCGAGGCGGCGACCGGCCCGACCTGCGGGAGCAGCGGGTCGTTCGCGTCGACCGAGTGGCCGATCTCCTCGAAGAACGGCGCCGGCCCGAGGGTCTTACGCGTGACGGCGACCGCGCTCGTCGTACCGCGGTAGGTCACGCACTCGACCGATATCTCCGGGCCGTCGAGATACTCCTCGACCAACACGGCCGCGGACTCGCGGCTGCGGTGGGCGCCGGCCTGGGCGAAGTCGAAGCCGCCGGGGAGCTGTTCGGACCTGGTGACGCGGCTGACGCCGATACTCGCCGCGTACGCCGCCGGTTTCAGCACCACGGGATAGCCGATCGTCTCCGCCGCGAGCGCCGCCTCCAGCAAGGTGTGCGCGGTCATCGCCTTCGCCGACGGCACCCGGTGACGCGCGAACAAGGTGCGCTGCATGGCTTTGTCACGGCAGTCACGCATCACCTGCGGGGTGGGCGTACGCAGACCCAGGTGCTCTGCGAGCCGGGCCACGTTCACCAGGTCCCACTCCGACCACGTCACCACCCCGTCCAGCGTGTGCCGTGCGGCCAGCGCCTGTCCGGCGGCGAGCAGCGCCTGCTCGTCGGCGGGGTCGGCGATCTCCACGTCGCGGATGCAGCGGCGCTCCCACGTCGGGGCGCTTCCGGTGATCAGCACGACGTCGTACGCCGCAGCCACCTGATCCAGGCAGTAGCCGCGCAGGGCCTCGTCCGTGGGCGCGACGACGAGAACGGTGGGACGAGAGGGCAAGGAACAGCTCCAAGAAGGGGGAAGAAGTAGCGGAATGCACTGCGCTGGCGAGGCGGTGCTGGTTTACGGAGTGCGTCGGCGTCGGATCTCGATCACCGAGGCCCAGTCGGGGTGGGATGCGAGCAACTGCCGGGCGTAGAAGGCGGTGTAGTTGTTGTTGAGCCCCTTCATCCCGTGCGGATGACGCCACCGCAGAATCTCGAACAACGCCTTCATCCCGACCCGCCGGGCGCCGGAGGCGAGACGCTGGGACACAAGCTGCTCCAACGCCGTATACACCCAGGGGTGTTCGCGGTCGAAGCCGGCGAACTGCTCGGCGAGCGTGGACGGTTTCCGTGCGTACGGGAGCAGACTGAGGCCGGGCAGATTCTGCTGTGCCGGTGCGGGCATGAGGAGGCTCTCCGGTGGTGAGGGGGGTCAGGGGTGTGCGGGGCGCAGGCCAGGCAGGGTCCGCAGGCGAGCGAAGGTGACCGCGAGGGCCAGGGCCTGGACGACGGCGCAGATTCCGAGCGCCTGGCTCAGCTGACCGGGTGGGATGGCGGCGACGAGAAGGCCGGCGAGCGGGAACGGGGCCAGGAGCAGGAGGATCGTCAGCGCGAGCGTCGCGCCGAACACGCGGGCAGGGATGAGGTGGGAGCGCAGGGTGCGCAGCACCACCGTCAGGCCGCCCTCACCGGCCATGAGCACGGCCAACAGGACGAGATACGCGCTGTAGGTGGTGGCCTGGGCGACGGCGAGACAGGCACCGGCGGCGACCGTCGCGGACACCGCCCCCACCGGCCACAGTCCCCACCGGCTGATCGCACCGCGGCAGACGGCGACGGCAAACAGAGACGCGACGGCTGCGGCCGACCAGATCAGCCCGACCGCGCCGGTGGACTGACCCAGCTGCTGGACCACGATCACCGGCGTCGCGGCCTGGACCAGCCCGAGCGAAAGGTTCGACACGACGAACCCGCCCACCAGCCACGCCAACGCCGGACGCCCTGCCAGTACGGACCAGCCGGCCCGCAACCCCCGCGCGTGTTCCGCCTTCGCCATATAGGAAGCGGCAGCTACAGGTCCGGCGGTGCGCGGTGGCGTCAGTACGGCCGCCAGCAGGGAGAACGCGGCGCATGTGGTGAGCAGTCCGGTGGAACCGGTCTGCTGGACCAGGAGTCCGGCGAGTGCCGGACCGGCCAGGAGCGCGGTCTGGTCCACGCCGAGGAGGACCGACTGCACCCGGTGCGCCCGGTTTCCGGCCTGTCGGCTGGCGTCGGTGCCGGTGGTCTCGGCGGCAACGTAGGAGAACTGAGCCAACGCGCCGCTGACGCCGGCGAGGATCATGACCGTGGCCTGTGTCCCGCCCGTCTGTGCGGACAGTGCAATCGCGGCGGCGAGCACGGCCAGGGCCCGGAGTATGCAGGCGAGTCGGAACACGGGTGCGGGGCCGTGCCGGTCGACGAGCGTCCCGGCGAATGTGACGACCGCCAGGCGCGGGATCCACTCCAGGGCGAACGCGAGCCCGGTGAGCGCGGCCGAGCCGGTGGTGGCCAGCACCAGCATCGGGATCCCGTACGTGGCCAGGCTGAACGCGCCCGCGTCTGCGGCACGCGGCAGGTAGACACCGCACACGAGACCCGCCACCGGGCGACGGGCATGACGCGCTCCGGTGGACGGTCTCACGCCGCAAGCTCGCCCGCCGCGAACCCGGCCGCCTGCGGGTTCGCCCGCAGCCACTGGATCAGCAGTCGCCTCGGCCCCGCCAGTCCGGGCTCGACCGCCTCCGAGTCCGGCAATGGTGTGCCGACGGCGCCCGCACGACGCGAGGAAGGTTCGGCGTCGGTGAGGGCGTGGTGGACCTGCGGTTCACTCAGCAGGGCGAAGGTGTGGCGGATACGGCCGGTGAAGTCCCCGTTCGCGGCCGGGTAGGCGTGCCGTCTGGCCCAGCGGGCGGTGACGTCGTAGACCTCGGCCAGGAGGACGCCGGACTCGGTGAGCCCGAGCCCGCCGCCCACCCTGGTGTGGATCAGGCCGAGGGCGTGCGCCCGTTCAATGGCGTGCCGGATCCGGTGCGGGGCGAGGTCGGGGAAGATACGGCCCGTACTCCGGGGCGGTACGGGACCGTTGTCGTCGATCTCGGTGATCAGACGGATCAACGCGGGTTCGGACAACGCGGTGGACACGCGCCGCTGCTGCTCGCGGGAGAAGCTGGGTGTCATCGGCGGGCACCCCCGACTGGAACCGCCGCTGGGCGGGCGGGCGCAGCGTGGGAGAACAGGTCAGGGCTCGGCCAGGCGGACCGTGATGTCCCGGTCTCCAGAGCCGGGCGCAGCGGCGGGGCCGGCAGCCTGGACTGGCGGCTGACCCACGTCCCTGGCTCCGTAGGGGTGTTGGTGTCCGGTGTTCCCCAGACGGGATGCCGGGAGGCGTGGGTGAGGGGCCGTCCGGCGGCCCACGCGGACAGCGCGCCGAACACCATTCCCAGACCGTGCCCGGAAGCCGTCAGACGGTAGGGGCGCCCGTTGCCGGCGGTGTCCACCAGGCCGTCGTCGACGAGCTGGCGGAGCGGGGGGTAGATGTTGGTCCAGTAGCCGTCGGGCATGACGGTGTCCGCCAGATACCGGGCGCTCGCCTCGCGGCGGGTCTTCAGCACCCACAGGATCGAGGTGGCGTGCCGCCGGGTGAGCAGGGTGAGGGCGTCCTCGACGTTCCGCACCGTCGAAACGGGCCCCGCCGGTTTCTCCAGGAACTCCTCGGCCCACGTGGCGATCACCGGCAGGACGGGCAGCAGCATGGTGCCGCGCCCGGTGAGGTGGTAGGTGACGTGGTGGACGGAGTGCTCGGTGCGCCCGACGAGGCCCGCGTCGCCCAGGGCGCGGAGCCGGGGGTGGAGCTGGCCGCCGCGCAGCCAGGACATCTTGTCTGTCAATTCGGTGTAGCGCAGGGGCTCGGCGCGCAGCGCGAGCAGGACGCGCACGTTCCACCGGGGGGTGATCATGCCGAGGGTTTCGGTGACCCGGGCGACATCCGCATCAACGGTCGGTGGCAGAGCGGTGGTGGCCAAAGGGAACTCCTGGGAATGGGGCGTTTCAGCGCGATGGGGCAGAGGGAGCAGCCGGAGCGGGAACAGCGGGTGAGGCTGCTGGGACCGGTGTGTGGGCTGGGGCCTGATCCTCCGGGGCGGGCTCGCGGTGCAGGCTCTGCAGCACCGCGGTGGTGGCCTTGCTGTGGGCGTCGCGGACGGCGACCGATTCGGTGATCCGGCGGGCACAGTCGAGAAGGTGGCCCGCCTCGAACGAGCCGATCACCCGCTCCGGACCGGTCAGCTCCCGCAGCCGGGTCATCTGGAAGTCGATGTTCCGCTCGGCGAACTGAAGATCACTGAGACTGCCGAGCAGGGCGGCGAGCATCCCGGGAGGACGGTCTTGCGCATGGGCTTCGAGGTCGGCGAGGGGGGCGCCGTACAGGTCCTCGATTCGCCCCGCTATCTCGGTGGACGTGTGGTCGGGCAATCGGGGGCTTTCACGGTCAAGGCCCCGGGGCCGCCCCGGCACGCGGTGGTGCCGGAGCGGCCGTAGGGGGCAGGGTGGTGGTGATCTGCGGCGGGGCGAACTCCACCGGACGGGACGAGCGCTCCTCGGTCTGCGGGGGCATGGTGCGCAGCAGCTCACCGAGCGCGGCACGGTAGCCGTCGCGGGCATCGAGCGCGGCAGCCAGCCACTGCGCGTCGAACCGCAAGCTCGTCCGCGGACAGTTCGTCCATGGCACGGCCCGGGGCCATGGCCTCGTGCACACGGTCACGCACCCATGCAACCTGTTCCTCGGCCAGCGCGAGGAACGACCTCAGCTCCAGCGCCCGCGTCAGCGCCGCGGCGCCCGGGGTGACAGCGGCCCTCTCGTACAACTCGGTGATAGTGCCGCCGAATATCTCGGCGAGGCGGCCGTCCTGACTGCTGGGCTTCGCGCTCGTGCTCACCGCCCGACCCCCTTGGCCGGAACCGGTGTTGCCGAGACCGACGCGGAAGCGGGCGCGGGCTGTGAGGTGCGCAGTGCCGGCCCGTGCCGTCGAGCGGCAGAGGTACCGGTGCCCCGTACGACGGTGGTGTGGGGTTCGAGGAGGTGGGTGACGATCAGGGCCCGTCCGTCGCGCACGGCGACGGCCGAGTTCACACGCTGGGCGAGATCCAGCACCGGGTCGCCGAGCGGGCCCGGTTCGGTGTCGAGGACGGCGAGGAGGTCATCCTCCGCCCGCTCAAGAGCGGTCTGGGCCTGGCTAAGCATGCCGTGCCAGTACACGAGTTGCGTCGCCTGCGGGTTGGCGTCCGGGGACTTCACAACTGCCCCGCGCAGAGCCGTGACGCTCATACCGAAGCGGGTTTCGATCTGCTCGGTGATGATACCGAGAACGTCGTCGCTGCCGTCGTTCACTGCGAATTCCTTTCACCCAGATGGAAATCCACGCCGGCGCGCAGACCGGGCGCCGGACTTAAGGAAGGTGTCTCAGTCGAGGCAGATTCGGACGTCGCGGTAGACGTAGGTGCCGGACACCCAGCCCTTGACGCCGGTGGTGCGGTCGGTGATGTAGTGCCAGTTCCCGCTGCTCTTGTGGACGGTGAACTTGTGGCCCTTGTAGAGCACTCCGACGGCGGTGGACTTGGTCGTGGCCTTGGAGCGGATCGTGACGGCCTTGGTGCCGATGACCCACGGGCCGGGTCGCTCGCACGGCCGCTCGGCCACGGCGGTGACCGGCGCGGACGCCGGGGCGGCTGTCGCCGCGGTCGCCGGCAGAGCGAGTACGCCAAGCAGCGTCACGGGTATGACAATTCGGGTTGAGCGCATGCGGAAAAGAGCCTCCGTGCAGGAAAAGGGAAAGGGAGTGGTAAGTGGCCGGGGCTGGTGTCCCGGCGGCTGTTCAAGAGTCCGGAGAATGGCCGGTTTGGCCAACCGGCGATCGTCGGCTATGTTGCGCCGCGCCCATCACCAATTCGGTTGTCAGCGGGAGCAGCCGGGCGGGCGTGGGAAAGGCGCCTTCGGCACCGGCGCCGGGCGGGCGGAAAACGCAGCCGGAGCGACGGGCGGCAGAGGGCCGGCGGTGCCGCCGAGCCGGTCCTCGCACCATGCGAGGGCGTCTTCGACCGTGTCGAAACCGCCCTCGCGAAGGGTGTGGGTCCACGCCTCGAAGTCGACCTCCTCGACCACGACACGGAACGGCGACGGTGCGCGCTCGTCGAGGGCGCGCAGGGCCACCACGGTGACCGGGTCGCCCGGGTCGTCGCGCGTGTAGGAGTACCCGCAGGCGAAGTGGTCCCCGTCGCCCATGAGCCGCGCCTCGAGAGCACGCGTCGCCTCATCGGCCGGCGGTGGCCCCAGCTCTGGGTTCAGTCCGATGGCGTCCGGCGGACAGCCACGGTGGATGAGCCAGGACTGCACCATCGCGGCCAGCGGGAGAGTCGCCTTCTCGAAGTCGAACGTCCGCCTGTGCGTGTCCCGGTGCAGGTGAAGACCGACACACTGGGGCTCACCTGGAATACCCCAGGTGGCTGCGGCGTCGTGCAGCACATAGAAGCTGTGTACGCCGTCGGAGGTGTGATGCTCGGCGAGCGGAATCAGATCCAGCGCAAGGGGTCCGACCTGGCGAGAGAACGCTTCGGCCCTCCCACGGGCGGCGACGAATCCGTCAAGACGGAGGTCGAGTTCAGGACGGCAACCCCGCCGGCCCTCTTCAGGAAAATCAGCGGAGATGGTCATGCAGCCTTTCGCCCGGCCCGTACTCGGGCCGGGTGTTCAGTTGCGGGCGCGCGGAGCGGGCCACGCTCCGGCCCTCGGCGGGGGCCGCGTCGCCGCGTCGCCCTCGGGCCGGCGGCCGGTCAGAGTGGTGCGTCCGGCGTCGCTGAGCGTGACCCGCTGGCCTGCAATGGCGGGATGTGCGGTGTCCCGCTCGACGAGCCCGTTCTTCTCCAGCCGGTCGAGGACGGACGGCGGGATACGGGTCCCGGACGCGGTGACGACCGACAGCTGGTTGGTGAGCAGGTGTCGGCGGAGGTGGGCGCCGCGGGCGATGGCCAGCAGGGCGGCGAAGTCCGGCGGGGACAACTCCACGCCTGCCGGGTTCGCGCGGGGGGCGTCGGCCTCGACGCGCTCCAGCACCGCCACTGTCGCCTTCTGGCGTTCGTCGCGGGTACCGGCCGCTTCCTCCAGCTGGCCGACCGTACGGTCGATGCGGTCGAACAGGGCCTGGTCGACGGGGAACTCCCCGCCGGCCAGACGGCCCAGCAGCGTGCGGTAGAACGTCACACCGGTCACCGCTTGCACCAGGGCACGGTGCGCTTCGACCAGGCGGGTGTGCGACTCGTCGAGAAGACCGCGGTCGCACTGCTCCCACAAGGTGTCGACGCTACGGCCCACCGCCGCCTCGATGCGGTGGTCCAGATCAGTGAGCGCCTTCAACGGCGCCCCCGGCGGGCGAGAGGACAAACAAGAACTCCGTAGAGGCGGAAAGGGATAGAGGGGGATGACGTCCGCCGGTCCAGGAGAGAAGCAAGAAGACCCGGCGGAGGGCCTGCGTGCGGCCCAGCCGCATCAGGCGGCGCCCGCCGGCAGAGTCCTTCGAAGCCACAAGGTGGTTCCCTGACCCGGCGGGTGACCGTGCACGAGGGCAGGTCAGCGCTCGTTGTGCGGCAAGGCGGCCAGCAGGTCCTGCCGCCGGTAGGACCTCGGGCGGCGCCCGTCGAAGTCGGTGACCTTGCGGGTGAAGACACCGTAGGGGGCCATGAGCCGGGCGAGCCGGGACTGCGTCAACTCGGCGTACGGCCAACGCTCCTCAGCCAGCCCGGGAAGATCCTTCAGGCAGTCCACAAGGTCCCACGACGCCATCGTCTCCGGGGCCCCGACGACGTCGAAGACATGCAGCGCGGCACGGACCACGCACTGAAGACCGGGAGGATCCTCGGGGCAGGACGAGAAGCCGTCCACCGCGCCGGAGTCGTCGGCTCCGCCATCACCGTCATGCTCGTCGGAGCTTTGGCCCCCAGCGCTGAAGTCGCCCCGGACACCGGCGCCGAAGGCGCCGGTGTCCGAGTGGCAGCAGGCCGTGGTGGAGAGCAGCCGGCTGAGCTCGATACCGGCGGCCAGACGCTCCACCAGCAGGTCGATCAGCGATTCCAGCAGCCCGCCATCACCGCCGCGGGGACGGTTCGCCCGTGCGAGGAGCCGCTGGTCAAGCCGCTGGACCTCAGAGTGGGCATCCAGCAGGGCCCGGTGGTGCGGGACTTCCCGCACCACCGGGTCCTGGTTCAGGGCGCTAGCGAGGGAGTCGAGCAGGGAGGGATAGCTCGTCAACGGGCAGAGCCCTTCACAGTGGGGAATGGGGCGGGATGAGCAGGGCCGGGGGCTGCGTGGGGCGGCGGACCCGGCTTCGGAACCGGCCGGCGGGCCAACAGCTGCGGCGGGCGGGAGCGGGCCGCGTGCGTATGGGCGCTCAGCGGCCGGCGGGCCATCCCCAGACGACGCCCAACGGTGTCGTAGATGTCGTTCCCGGCGCGCGGCCGGACAGCCACCACACGAATCTCCATACGGTGCACGGCCGCCGGGGGCGCGGGGCGCAGGGCGTAGACGAGGCGCCACTGGTTTCGGTAGTCGAGGGCCAGCTTGCGGTACCCGGCCAGATCGCCGGTCAGCTTGCGGCCGAACAGCTCCGCGTGGACGACGTCCTGCAGCTGGGCGAGCGCCAGATCACGGATGTCGCCCGGCGCCTGCAACAGGTCGGTCAGGGCGCGCGGGTCGAAACTCAGCCCGAACGCCGGCTGCTGCCCCGCCCTCACGACACCGGCCCGGACGGTTCATCCGGCTCCCGCTCCGGGTCCGGCTCCGCTGCCTGTGCGGAGGAGTTCTCCTGCGTGCGGGCCGAGGGCGGCGGGCCGGGCAGCAGACGGTGCGTGGGCCGATCCGGGGAGGTCATGCAAGCCGACAGCGGACCACCCGGCGCCCGCACGGCGGCCATGGCGTGGATGAGGAAGTCGCGGTGCCACACGAACATCCCGGCCAGACCCGCTTCCGGGTCCTTGTGCTGCTGGTAGGCGAGCCACAGGGCGTGCAGCCACGCCACGACACCGTCGTGCTCCTGCCACCGCGGGCACCACGGGGCCGCCGTCGTGACCTCCGCCCCGTAGACGGGCAGCAGGAAATCGTCCACCCAGTCGCCGAGGCCGTCGAGTTCGTCCTCGTACTCCTCGCCCTCCAGCTCCAGAATCGGACGCGGCTCCGGCGAAGGAGCCGGGCCCGGCCCGTTGAATCCCGGCAGACCGAACGCCGCGAACGGCGACGCACCACCAGGAGCGGGAGAGGGCGCGGAGGCGAGGTGTTCGAGCTGCCGGGCCTGGAGCGCGGAGCGCTCCATCAGCTTCCTGACACCGGCCTCGACACCGTCGAGATCACCGTCAGGGATACGGACCGGGTCCAATTCCCCGTCATCGGGGCCGGATACGGATTCGGGCATGGAAATAAGGGCCTCCTTGAAGACACGGCCATCGGACGAACACGCCGTCAACGGTCCGGATAAACACCGGCTTGGCCAACCGGCGAACCCGTGCTACAACGCCACGGAGCCAGAGCCCGCCGACCAAGCAACGGGGCATAGTCCGCCCTCACGGCACAGGACTTGAGATATCAGGCGGTCAGGATGACGTCGTCCTGGCCAAGGGTCTGGCGGACGGTGTCGGTGAGCCGGTCGGCCGCGACGGACGCGTACGTCTCGGTCTTCTCCACGCCGATGAAGTCCCGGCCTTCGAGCAGGGCGGCGACACCGGTGGAGCCCGAGCCGGCGCAGAAGTCGAGCACCGTGCCCTTCTCCGGGCAGATCTTCACCAGCTCACGCATCACCTCGACGGGCTTCTGCGTGATGTGCTGCCGGTTCCTGCCCGAGGGCTGCGATGCGCTGTAGAGGCCGGGCAGGTAGACCGGGTTGCGGGCAGCGTCGACCGGCCCCTTCGAGGCCCAGACGATGAACTCGCAGTTCTGCGTGAAGCGTCCCTTCTGCGGCCTGGCCTGCGGCTTGTGCCAGGCCAGTACCCCGCGCCACAGCCAGCCGGCCGCCTGGATCGCATCCGTCGTCGTGGGGAGCTGGCGCCAGTCGGTGAACAGCAGCGCGGTGCCACCGGTCTTCGTCAGCCGGTGGGCCTCGGTCATGATCTGCGTCAGCCAGAACCCGTAGGAGCGCTGGTCCATGTTCTCGCCGGTGAAGTCCGGCAGCGTGTGCTGGGCGTCGGCGGAGGTGTACTTCTGCTTCGCGGAGCGGGAGGTGCGCTCCTTCGCCGTCCGGCCACCACTGTTGTACGGCGGGTCGGTGATCACGGAGTCGACGCAGTCCTCCGGCAAGGTGGTGAGGACGCTCAGCGCGTCCCCCTGGTGCAAGGAAAAAGGCAAAGAGGAACCCCGATTCGGGTGGGGAGGGTGAGGGTGAGGATTTCCCGTCGCACAGAGGAATCCCGGCCGGCCGCAACGGCGAACACGAAAGCTCGCGGCAGCGGACAGGGGGCGAGGGGAATCCAAAAAACTGTAGGGGCGAAACGCCGGTCGACCAAAAAGCACGCCGCTGAGGGGTCGGATTCCGGTATCTCACGCCGACTTTTTGGTTGACCGGCGATCCGGGCCTACAGTTTTTGAACCGCCCGACAAGCGCCGCCTGCTGATGGGCTTCTCTGTCCGGCACCCATCCCCCGTCAACGCCTCCCGAAGGACGGTCCTGTGACGTCTCGTTGCCCGCCGATGCCCACGGCCCGGATTCCCCTGCTGAACGGGCCGGGTTGAAGGGCATAGCCGCCGGTATCGGCGTCCTCTGCCTCTCCCCTCTCCTCCTGACCGGTGCCGCTCTGATGGCGGCCTCCGCAGGCGAAGCCGCCCAAGAGGGCGGCCAGTTCACCGGATGCACCAGCACCGTCGACACCGACAGAATCACCGAGCAGGTCACCAAACTCCTCGACGGAGCGGACAGTGACACGGTCCGAATCCCGGGCCTGGACCTGCCCGCCGAGCAGGTCCCCAACGCGCAGAAGATCGTCGCCACCGGCATCGGCCTCAAGGTGCCCGACCGCGGGCAGATCGTCGCGCTCGCCACCGCGATACAGGAATCCCGGCTCCGCAACCTCGCCTCCGGCGACAGCGATTCGCTCGGGCTGTTCCAGCAGCGCCCGTCCAAAGGATGGGGCACCGCGCAGCAGATCCGCGACCCGATCCACGCGAGCGAGAAGTTCTACCAACGCCTGCTGAAGGTGGACGGGTGGCAGCAGCTGACCGTCACCCAGGCGGCCCAGGCCGTGCAGCAGTCCGGTTACCCGGACGCGTACGCGCAGTGGGAAAACCTCGCGACCGCCCTCCAGGAAGCCATCGCCCGCACCTTCCCGAACACCGGCAACAACGGGACCGACCCTGCGGACGTCTCGGGGTGTGAGCCGGGCGAGGACGGCTCCGGGTACGGGCGGATCCCCGAAGGCAGCGTGCCGAAGGGATACGCCATCCCCAAGGACGCGCCTCCCAAGGCCCGGCGGGCGATCCGGTGGGCGATGGGCCGGCTCGGCACGCTCTACCAGTGGGGCGGCACCTGCACGAACGCGCACGGACCGGATCCGATGGGCCGCTGCGACTGCAGCTCGCTGACGCAGCAGGCGTACAAGCACGCCGGCGTCACCCTCACCCGCACCACATACACCCAGGTCAACGAAGGCATAGCCGTCTCGGCGAAGGCCCTTATGCCCGGTGACCTGATCTTCAGCCGCGGCACCGCTACTCGGCCCGAGCACGTCGGCCTGTACATGGGCGAGGGTCTCGTGATCGAGGCGCCCAGGACCGGTAAGCCCGTACGGATCACACCGCTGAAGGACTGGACGATTCTCACGGTCCGCCGCGTCCTCTGACGCCGCACGCCACCCAGACAGGGCTCGGGCTCGGGCTCGGGCTGCCGGGCGTCATCGTCCCCCGGGCCGCGTGTCCCCTATTCGCTTTCACCCGCCGCCGGTCTCATCTGGCCCGCGTACGCAAGGAGTTCCACCATCCCCATGCTTCTCGCCGACCGTCTCCGTCATCTGGCGTACGACCCGGGCATCACCCCGTCGGACGGCGGTCTGCCGGGCCTGGCCGTACTGAAGAACGTCGTCAACAGCATCAATCTGTTCGGGATCGTCGCCGTCGTCGGCGCGCTTGCCGTCTCCTTGGGTGTGTGGGCGTGGGGCCATCACTCCGGGGGCCATCAGGCCGAGGCCAACGGCAAGAAGGGCGCGGTCGTCGCGGCCGGCGCCGCGCTCGGGTTGGGTGCCGCCAACGGCATCGTCCAGTTCTTCTCCGCGCTGGGGGAGCAGGTCCAGTGAAACTGAACCGCTTCCCCGCGCTCGGCGGCTACGGGATCGGCTGGTCGGCCAACCGCCGCATCCTCATCGTCGCGCTCGTCATCACCGCCTTGCTCGCCGTCGCCGCTACGGTCGCCTGGTTCACCGGCCGCACCGACCAGCACAACAACTCCAGCACCCCCGGCACCACCAGCGATTCCTCAGCAGAGATACCCACCCCGAAGCCCTCCACCACAACGGGAGGCGGTTCGGTGTCCGCACCTGCGCAGATCGCCGAGCCGGTCGCCTACGCGAAGGCGGCGGCCCTCATGCTCTGGTCCTACGACACCCGCACCACCAGCCGTGATCAGCAACTCGCCGGCATGCGGGCGTGGATGACCGAGGAGACGCAGTACGCCGACTGGGCATCCGTCGCCGGCCAGGTGCCCGATCCGCTGCTGTGGTCGCGTATGGCGGACCAGGACCAGCACGCCACCGCCACGGTCACCGAAGGGCACTTCCCCTCCGCGTTCAAGCAGGCCCTCGCGGACGATCCGTCGGCGATCACCGACGCGTACATCTACGTCGTCACCGTCAACGGCACCCAGCAGATCGGCTGGGCGAAGGACGGAGCGGGGGCGGAGGAGCGAGCGGTGACGCTCGCCGTGCAGTGCCGCCCCGACCACGACTGCACCCTGGCCGCCCTCGCCCCCGCCGTCACCCAATGACCCCGCCCAGCCGACACGCAGGAAGGAGGACCAACTCTCGTGGCCTTCTGTGATCTTCCGCTGACGGACACACTCTGTGCCGTCGGCGACGCGGCCACCTTCGCCTCCGACCCGGGCAAGGCGATCGGCGACTGGATCGCGAAGAGTTCCGGTGAACTCGCTGCCGCGGCAGCCGACCTCGCCGCCACCGCCATCAACGCCACCACCACCCCGGACCTGAACGCGGGATGGTTCCGCGACAACTACGAGATGCTGCTCCCGATCGGCCTCATCGTCCTCGTCGCCACCTTCTGCGCCCAGCTCGTGCGCGCGGCCGTCAAACGCGACGGGCAGGCACTGGTCCAGGCATTCACCGGCACCGCGGGCGGGGTGCTGTTCGCTTTCTGCGCCATCGCCCTGACCACCGTCGCCATCGAAGTGGTCGACGCCCTGAGCGACGGGCTGTTCAAGGCCGCGAACCTGTCGATCGAGACGGCTGTGCGGCGCATCGTCAAGGTGAGTCAGCTCGGAGCGCTGTCCGGGCTGGGCTGGATGATCCCCAGCATCACCGCACTCGGTGCCGCGATTGGCGCACTGATGTACTGGTGCGTGATGATGGTCCGCAAGGTCGGCATCCTCGTCATGGTCACCCTCGCCGTGTTCGCCGGGGCCGGCGGCGGCTGGGAAGCCGCACGCCGCTGGCGCCGCGGCTGGATCGAGGCCACCGCCACCCTCGTCGTCTCCAAGCTCCTGATGACCGTGATCTTCGTGCTCGGAATCGCCGCGATGGGCAACACCGACTCCAAGGACGGCATGGCCGCCCTCGCGGACGTCATGTCCGGCATCGTCATCATGCTCCTGGTCCTGCTCTGCCCGTACGCGACGTTCAAGTTCGTGCACTGGGCAGCCGAAGGCACCGACGGCGAATCGATCCACCGCACCGGCGGAGCCGGCGCCCAGCTCGCCAAACAACACGCCGAAAAGGCCGCACGCAAAGCCGCCTCCCTGGCCACGACCGCCGCCACCGGCGGCGCGGCAGCCGGAGCCGAACAAGGCGCCGCCCAGGGCCCCGACCCCTCCAGCAGTGGTGGGGGCTTCCCCGGCGACATCGCCGCCAACCCCACCAGCAGTAGCGACAGCCAGGGCGGTTCGCAGAGCGGCGGGACGGGACTCTCCCCCGGCGGTGACGCCCTCAAGTCCGGCCTGGAGAAAGCCGTTCAACCCGCGCCGACCAGCCCTGCCGACGACACGAGCGGCGGATTGGGCAGCGGTTCGGGAGCAGGCGCTGCCTCCGGCCAGGCGCCCAGTTGGTCCGCCCCGCCAACCACGGCTCCGCCCCCGCAGGGCGCACCTCCGTCTCCCGGCTCACAGTCCGCCGGAACCACTGGCACGGCCGGACCGCCTCCTCCACCGACCGGCCTCTGACCAACCCCGCTTCCGGGGGCGGGACGTACTCGGCGCGTCCCGTCCCCAGGCTCCACCCGCACTCCCAGGACCTGCCTCTTGTCTTCTCCCTCCGCCGCTCCGGTCACGGTGAAGTTCCCGCACCGCTCCCGCCGGGGCATCCTCCTCGGCCTTTCGCTGCCCCAACTCAGCCTCGTCTCGATCGCGTTGGCGCTACTGCTGGTCGCGGTCGTCTCCACCGGGCTCCTCGGCGCCCTCGCCCTGACACCCCTGTGGGCCACAGTCGCCGCACTGATCACGATCCGCCGCCACGGCCGGTCCCTGGTCGACTGGGCTCCGGTCGTCGCCCGCTACGCGCACCGCCGCCGCGCCGGCCAGATTCTGTGGCTCGCCCGCCCTGTCACCCGCCCACGGCTCGACGGTGTCCTGCACCTTCCGGGCAACGCCGCCTCGCTGCGCGTGGTCACCCCGGGCGACTCCGCCAACGGCGCCGCCGCCGTGCACGACCCGCATCAGCAGACCCTGACCGCCATCGCCCGCGTCAGCAGCCGTGCGTTCGTCCTGCTCGACCCGGCCACCCAGAACCACCAGGTCAACGGCTGGGGACGGACCCTGGCGGGTATCGCCCGGACCGGGCACGTCGCCACCGTGCAGGTCCTGGAGCGCACGGTTCCCGACTCGGGCGACACCCTGGCCCGCCACTGGGCACAGCACGGCCAGGCCGGAGCACCGGTTGCCGGGCAGGTCTACGCCGAACTCGTCGGCGCCGCCGGTCCGGCCGCCGCCCCGCACGAGACGTACCTCGCCATCAGCCTCGACCTCAAAGCCGCCAGACGTCTGATCTCGCAGGCCGGCGGCGGACTGCCTGGGGCGTTCACGGTGATGGAGCAGACCACCGCGTCGATCGCGCAGGCCGCCCGCAACGCCGGACTCGTGGTCACCGGGTGGCTCGGCGCCCGGGAGATCGCGGCCGTCATCCGCACCGCCTACGACCCCAAAGCTCTCTCCGCCGTGCAGCAGTGGTCGCAGTCCGGGCGGGCGGAGGCGGACCCGGCAGCCGCCGGGCCCGTCGTGCAGTTCGAGGAGTACGACCGGCTGACGACCGACACCGCGCGGCACGCCACGTACTGGGTGGAGAACTGGCCGCGCACCGAGATGGGCGCTGGATTCCTCCACGGGCTGATGTTCACCGCCGGGATCCGCCGCACCCTGTCCCTCATCTACGTGCCGCAGGGGCTGGAGTCCGCGCTGCGGGACGTCCAGCGGAAGAAGTCCGCGATCATCGCCGACGCCAACGAACGCACCCGCCGCGGGCAGGTCGACAGCGAAGAGGACTCCGTCGAGTACGCGGACGTCAAACAGCGCGAACGCCAGCTCATCGCCGGACACGCCGACGTCGCCCTGACCGGGCTGGTCACCGTCACCGCCGACACCGACGCCCTCCTCGACGCGGCGTGCGCGCAGATCGAGACCGCCGCCGTCACCGCCGGCGTCGACCTGCGACGGCTCAACTTCCAGCAGCCCGACGCCTTCACCCTCGCCGCCCTCCCCCTGGCCCGCACCGCCCTCTGAACACGCCCTCCGCACCGATATGGCGCCAGGAAGGACCACCAATCCCTTTGACGACTCCCCCGCGTCCCGACGACGCGCATCCCTATCTGCGTGCCGCGACCGCCGGTATCCGCCACCACACCCGTGTCCTGGAACGGGCCGTGCCGCCGCACCCTGTGGGTCGCGCGCATCTGGACGTCCTCCACGCCCATCTCACGGCGCTGCACCGGCTCCTCGACCGGATCACCGAGTCCACCCAGCCACCGCACCCGGCTGCGGGCCGTCAACTGTCCACCGCCCACGCACGGTTGTGGCAGGCCACCACCGCCGTCCACGACGCCTTCCACCTGCTCCCCCACAACACCGGAACCCCGGAGTCGTCGGAGTGCGATCCGGAGCGGCTGCCGGAGGGCCCGCCGGTGCTGACCATCTGCCAGCGGCACCTCGCCGCCGGCCACGCGATCCGCCGCAAGACCACCCCCACCGATCTCAACACCCCGCTCCACGGCCACACCACAGCGTGTGCCCGATGAACCACCGCCCCTCCCGCCGGGCCCGGCGCGCCTCCGCCAGTCCGCTGTTCACCCCACACGGAACCGACCGCGCGAGCAGGAAGGCAGCCCGCCGACGGCTCGCCGAAGCCACCGCCAAGGCCCGTACGGAAGCCACCGTCAACACGGCGGGCACCGCGCCGGCGGAGAACGAGAACCCCGCACCCCTGTATCCGCCGGGCGGACGGCCCGGACCGAATTCCGCCCGCGGGAACAGGCTGCGCCTGCCGGCCCACCGGATGACGACCGCCGTCGCCGCCGGGGCGTACCCGTTCCTCGCCGAGGGCGGGCTTGGCGCCGAAGGCATCTACATCGGCCGTGACGTCCACGCGGAAGCATCGTTCGTGTTCGACCCATTCTCGTTGTACGGGAAGATCGAAGGGTTCACCAACCCCAACGTCTTGTTGGCCGGGGTGATCGGGCAGGGCAAGAGCGCCCTGGCCAAGTCCTTCGCGCTGCGCTCCGTGGCGTTCGGCTACCGCGTCTACGTCCCGTGCGACCCGAAGGGCGAATGGACCCCGGTCGCGAGCGCGCTGGGCGGCACCTCCGTCGCCCTCGGACCCGGCCTGCCGGGGAAGCTGAACCCGCTGGACGCGGCGCCGCGCCCTGCCTCCGTATCGGAGACGGACTGGGCGGGCGAGATCCGCAAACGCCGTCTGCTGCTGCTCGGTTCACTGGCCCGTACCGTCCTCGGGCGGGATCTGATGCCGATGGAGCACACCGCGCTCGACGTCGCGCTGGACACCGTCGTCACCCACGCCGCCCGCGGCAACCAGGTCCCGCTGCTCGGTGACGTCGCCGCCGCTCTCAACAACCCGACCGGGCTGGACGAGGCGGCGGGGATGATGTCCGGGCACCTCGGCGACGCGGCTCGCGACCTGGCCCACGCCCTGCGCAGGCTGGTCCACGGTGACCTGGCCGGCATGTTCGACGCCCCCTCCACCGTGATGTTCGACCCCGCCGCGCCGATGCTCACCATCGACCTGTCCCGCCTCGGCGGCTCAGGCGACGACACCGCCCTCGTCCTCGCGATGACCTGCGCGAGCGCCTGGATGGAATCCGCCCTCACCGACCCGAACGGCGGCCGGCGCTGGATCGTCTACGACGAGGCGTGGCGCCTGATGCGCCACCCCGGCCTCCTCCAGCGCATGCAGGCCCAGTGGAAACTGAGCCGCGGCCTCGGCATCGCCAACCTCATGGTCATCCACCGGCTGTCCGACCTGCTCACCGCCGGCGACGCCGGATCCCGCGGGCGCGCGCTGGCCGAAGGGCTCCTCGCCGACTGCTCCACCCGCATCATCTACCGCCAGGAGACCGACCAGCTCCACGCCGCCGCCTCCCTCCTCGGCCTCACCGGCGTCGAGATGGACGCCATCGCCCACCTCAACAGAGGCAGGGGCCTATGGAAAGTCGCCGGCCGGTCCTTCATCGTCCAGCACCAGCTCCACCCCCACGAACTGGCGCTCTTCGATACCGACACCCGCATGCACCGAGAAGGTCCGCACGCTCATGAATCCTGATGTCCGGCGCGAGCTGATACCCCGTGGGGAAGTCCTGCGCCTTGTCGGCGTGCTCGATGGGATGAAGGCCACACTCCTCGACGCCGCCGAGCGGTGGCAGCTGCTGGACGACACCGGTCACGTACCGGCCGCTCCGGTATACGCCGACCTGCTCCAGCACGCCGCAGATGCGCAGGGTTTCTCAGCCGACGTCGTGCGGCTGACAGCCGACTTCGCCCAAAGCCCTCACAGCACGACCCGCGCCGGCCGAGCCGTCCTGGCCCGCCTCGCGACGGCGGCCACCCTGTCGAGCAACGCAGCGCCGCGCTTCGCCGAGACCGCGGAGACCGCCCTTTCCCTGGCCGGCAATGCGATCACCAGCCAGTACCAGGCGAACTCCATGGTCATCGACCACGCCACCGCCCGCGCCTATCTGCGGCGCGCATCGGAATCGCTCCGCGACGCGGCCACCGAACTCAACCACCACCTCTACCTTCACCGCTTCTTCCCCGAACCCTCCCGGCAGCAGAGCCCGGCGCCCCCGCCTGGGCGGAGCGCCCGCCACCGCTGACCGCCGTACCTCCCCGCTTCCCGCGCCACCAGGAGCACCGTCATCGAAGCTCATCCCATCACCGCGCTCTTTCCGCCACTCGACGAAGACGAGCTGCGCGCCCTTGCCGACGACATTCAGGAACGTGGCCTGCTCCACCCCATCGTTCTGGATCCCCAGGGCCGCCTCCTCGACGGGCGTGGCAGGCTCCGGGCCTGCGAAGCCGCCTCCGTCGAACCGGCGTTCGTGACCTACGAGGGAGACGACCCGAGCGGCTACGCCCTCTCCGTGAACCTTCGCCGCCGCAACATCAGCAAGGGGCAGGCGGCGATGATCTCCGCGAAGGCCCGTTCAGTTTCTGAGCAACCACCGCGCTCAGAGCAGACCACACGCTCAGTCTCTGAACAGACGGGCCTGTCCCTGGGGCGGATCAGCCAGGCCAACATTGTGCTGCTGCACGCCGCGGACCTCGTGGACCCGGTCATCAGCGGCGCCATGGGCCTGGACGAGGCGTACGCGACCGCCCGGGAGAACAAGGCCAAGGCCAACTCCGCCGAGGTACAGCTCAACCGGCTGCGGGAAGAGGACCCGGAGCTGGCCGAACGCGTCGTCGAGGGCGCGCTGACGCTGACCGGTGCGCGGGCGGAGCGCACCGAGCGGGTCGCGGAGGACAAGCGGCAGCGGCGGGTCGCCACCCGGCTGCTGGATGAGCCGGTTCCCCCGCTGGCCCAGGCCCGTGGCACCCGTACGTTCGCCCGCTACGACCCCGCATACGCCGGCGGCGGGCCCATCACGCGGGAGACGATCGCGCACGCCATGACCGCGCTGACAGAGATGGACCAGGTCTGGCAGGAGCGCGACCTGCCGTGACAGCCCCCGCCCTCATCAGGTTGCGGGGCATCGTGGAGCAGAGCGCGGTCGCTCTCACCGACGCCGTTCGCGAGCAGCTCGCCCGCGACGACCTCGATCCGGGCATCAGGGCCCCCGCCCTGGACACCCCCGCCCAGAGCCTGGTCACCGGCTTCGGTGAACACCGCTACCCCCGCCGCATGCCAGATACCGGAGTCCGACCCGGATGAACAATCCGCCCAACCACCAGCCCCCTCCCACTGCCATTGGCTCCCAGATGGTGACCGAACAGCTCGGCATCCCGCCCCGGCAGCTCGGCCGACTGCATCAACCCGACAGCGCCGAAGGCACCCTTGCGCAGCTCGTGGGGAACGGTGCACGTCATCTGGACCACCTGCACGAACAACTCACCTCCCGGGCAGGGGAAGCAGCCGCCAACCTCACGCGCGTCACCTCCGGCAGAGCCCAGATCAACTCGCTCGGCATCCTGCAGAACACTGCCACTCAGATCGACATCCTGGCGGCCCGACGCTACGACGCGATCGAGCACCTGAATGAACTGATCCTCGCCTACCGGCATGCTGCCGCCCTCCCTGATGCCGCGCCCTTGGCTTCCCGACAGCGCGGCACCGTGCCGGCTCAAGAGCCTTCCGCGCGACCGGCGTCAGAGCGCCCCTCACGGCGCCGATAACGGCACCCGACGCTGCCTGAGTCCCAACGAACCCCATACGGCGCACACGATCCGCGCCTGCCCGGTGACAACTGGAGAACAAACTGACATCGACCGTCACCGCCCTCGCCCAGCAGCCTTGGACGCACATCGTCTGGGACTGGAACGGCACACTGAAGGACGACTTCGACGACCTTCTGGGCGCCACGAACGCCACGCTCACACTGCTCGGCGCCGTCCCGGTCGATGACGTCACCTACCGGGCGCTGCACTGTGTGCCGATACCCGAGTTCTACCGCCTTGTACTGGGCCGACTGCTCACCGTAGACGAACAGGCTGCGGCAGAAGGGAAGTTCACCCGCTATCCCAGCCGGCGTCCGGTCCGGCTGCGTGACGGAGCGGCGGCGCTGCTCGCAGACCTGCGCGACAGCGGCCACACCCAGTCGCTCCAGTCGCTCCTCCCGCACGAGCGGCTGATGGCCGAGACCGCCGAGGCCGGCGTCAGCGACCTGTTCGACCGTATCGACGGACGCCACAGACCCGGCGGCACCAAAGCTGAAGCCCTCGCTGCCCACCTGATCCACCAGCCCGGTCACAGCCGCGGCGTCCTGCTGATCGGTGACACCTCCGACGACGCCCACCCCGCCCGTGCCGTCGGAGCCCGCGCCGTCCTGGTCACCGGCGGCCTGGAAGAACCCGCCTCCCTCCACCGCACGGGGACGGCCGTTGGCGACAACCTGCACCAGCCACCCCACGCCGCCCGCCCCCGGGCCGGCCAGCAACAGGGCCGGAAAACCGGGACGCGCTGCGCGGGTTCCGCTCACCGACCCCGGACCGGAGATCTGTCACCGCTGCGGAGAACCCGGTGAGCCAGTGCGCCCCGGCCCCAACGGCAGCCGCCCCGCCACTGACCACGAGCACCCGCCCCGGAGTTCTCCGTGCACGCCTCACCCGCCCCCGGTAATCCGCTGCCGCCGATGTCCACCGATCCGCCCGGGCACTACGTCTACGGACGGCGCCTCCTTGACCTGACCGACCGGCTCAACGGCGCCGAGTCCTACGCCCTTGCCGCCGACCTGGTCGAGGAGATCCTTGATCCTGTCGACGGTGCCCTCGAACGGCTCGCGGACTTCTTCGAAGCGGCAGGTGAGAAGGCCAGGGAGTCCGACGCGGACGACGGGTTCGACCTCGCCCAGGACTTCGAGGAAGCCGCCGTCGACATCCGGCGGCTGAATGAGGACCTGCACCTCGCCGTCGACCGGATGCTCACCCTCACCACACCGCGCTCCGAACCCGCCGTCCGGCTCACGTACCCGGCGACAACCGCCGTGCCGATGCCGCCGACACCGGCGGGCACGCCCGGCCGCCACCGGTAAGAACCGCGCATCCGCGCAGCCGCACGAGAAGACTCCAACCGATCCCCAGGAGGTCACCCTGGTCCTCGACTTCGACGAGGCCGGCCACCTGCACATGGCCATGGAGCAGCTGGCGGGCATCGCCGACCGCCTCCCGCTCCTCACCCAGATCCACCCGGACCCCAGGTCGAGCACGAGTGAGGACCTGGAGGACGCGATCCGGGATCTGACCCGCCACTTCACCTACCTCGCCTACATCGCCGCGACCCGCGACCGCCTGGCCCATCGGTGCCCCGGCCGCTACACACCGGAGCTGCGGGAAGGCACCGCCGCCCTGGCCCGCGCCGCCACACCGGCAGGACACGCCCTCGCCGCGCTCGGCGCCGCCGTCACCGCCACCGGGCACCTGCACCACCTCGCCCACAGCCCACCGGGCCCCCGGCACGCGCAGGACCTCCAGCACACCATCGAGGTACTGGGCGCCCACGTCACCCAGGCGCGTACCCAACTCTTCGCCGCCGCCCGGCAGCTCCGCGCGGACACGGACCGTCTGCTCACTGCACAGACACCACCCGCACCAACGGCTTCGGCCGCCATCACACCCACGGCGACGTCCTCCTCGCACCGGGGGCGCAGCCGCTGACCCATCCCTGCCCTGGAGTGTCTTCCCGTTGGACTTCGACAACCCCGCCCACCTGCGGACCCTCGCTGTCCGTCTCAGGGACCGTGCCCGGGCCGTCGCCGCCGCGGCCTCCGCACCCACCGGGTATCTGCAGAGCAGGATCGGCGACGAAACATCCAACCTCGCAGATCTGCTCGCCGACCTGACCTACGCGGTGACGTGGCAGCTCGACGAAGCCGCCCGCCGGCCCCACCGGCAGACCAGGGAACTACGCCGGGGAACTGCCGCGGTGGCACGCGCCGCGATCCCCGTCGGCCTCGCACTCGCCGGACTCGGGCAAATGGTGGCCCAGCTCAGCGTCCTGCACCAGCTCAACGCGTACGAACAGAGCGACGAACAGCAGGCTGCGATCCACCACATCCGCCAGGCGCTGGACGAGAACGTTCGCGGCGCGAGCGCCCAACTGGCCGCCGCCGCCGAGCACTTGAGCCGCGACGCCGACAAGGTCGACGACCGTCCCCGTCGTCTGCCGACACCGTCGGAGATAGCCGCTCACGCGACGGCCGGCACGCTGTCGCCCGCAGTACCGACTCCTTCCGGGCCGAACCCGGCCCGCTGACCCGCCACCCGGAGAACCGCACCCTGTGACCGTACGCACCACCCTCCGCACCACCGCCGTCCTTGCCAGCACCCTCACCCTGGCCCTTACCGCCTGCTCCACCGACGACAACTCCGCCTCGCAGAAGGACCGGGCATCCGAGTCCCGCCCCGCCGCCCCCGAAGCCGAGCAGCCCTCCACCTCTGACCGAGCCGCTGCTCCGGAAGGCGGTGGTGGCCGTGTCCTGGCCCAGGTGACCGGACGGGACAGCATCGTCCTGACCATCACCCAGGTTGAACGCGCCGCGTCGGGCAAGAGCGTCACCGTCTCCGCGACCCTGAAGAACGCCGGGACCAAGGGGTTCTTCGGGATCAGCGCCTACGGCGGCACCGACGCCTCGATCAAGGGCCGGATGCACACGCTGGCCGGCGCCACCCTCACCGACGCCGCCCACAACATGCGGTACTACGTGCTGCGCGACACCGCGGGCGGCTGCCTGTGCTCCACCGCCCTGCGCGCCCTCAAGCCCGGCGAAACCGTGTCCGTCTTCGCCCAGTTCCCCGCGCCGCCCGCCGGCGTGAGCAGCGTCGACTTCCAGCTGCCGACGTTCCCCAACGCCACCATCCCCCTCGGAACCGCCCGATGATCCGACAGCGAATACTGTTGGGACTGGGCCTTGTTCTGACCACCTCGGTGGTGGGAGGACCGGTGCAGGCGGCCGGCCCGGATCCAGCCGCGACCGCGCCTTCCCACCGGGTCATCAGCGTGGTGCACAAGATCTCGGAAGTGAGCGGGAGTTCCGGGGTCCGCCGGGAGGAAACCGACGACCGGGTGGAGGTGGCGCTCTCCGCCGGAATCCTGTTCGGCAAGGACAGCGCACGCCTCTCCAAGATCGCCGAGCGTCGGATCACCGACGCGGCCCGGGCGATCCGGGAAGCCGGATCGCCCGCCGTTGCCGTCGCCGGTCACACCGACAACCTCGGCTCCGCCTCCCACGGACTGGTCCTGTCCCAGCAGCGCGCCGACGCCGTCACACGCGTCCTGCGCCGGCACCTGCCGAACACAGTGAGGCTCACCACCCGCGGACACGGCGAAGCCAGGCCCGTCGCAGACAACACCCATGAAGCCGGGCGGAAGCAGAACCGGCGGGTGACGCTCACCATCCACCGCAGGTGACCCGGATGCCCCACCGCCCAACAGACCTGTCCGGCTTCGCCACCGCCCTCGCCGCACGCCTGCCCGGCACCTGGACCAACCACTACCACCAGCACACCGCCTACCGTGAGCAGTTCGCGCTCGGCAACCGGGTGTGGGACCTGGGCCACGTCCACTGGGCCGTCAGCGAATTCGTCCTACGCCACGACGCCCAACTGAACGGATCCCACGGGCAGCGGCTGTACGTCGTCGAACGCCCCCTGCGAACAGACCAGTTCCTCGTCACACCCCTGCAACCCCGCATCGAGTTCCACCACTTCCACGGTGTGGACGAGCCGAACGGAATCGCCGTCCCCGGCGACCCGGCCCGCGCCGCGGCAGCCGTGACCCGCCGCCTGCTCCCCCGCTACCAGCACGCCCTGGCCGCCGTACGCCGCAACAGCACCACCCCTCGAACAGGACGGACGGCACCCAGCACGCACCACGCTCTGCCCATCGAGGACGGCCGCCCCGCTCTGCCTCCATCCGGGCACGCACCCACCCGCCGCTGAAAGGAACTTCCCCTGATTCACCCCGACTTCGAGCAGTACGACAACGTCGGCCTCACCGCCGAGGAGATCGCCGCCGCCCACTTCGGTATCGCCACCCGCAGTGATCTGCTGCGCTGGGCACGCCGGGACGCCGGGACGTTCCTCGAAAAGCACCCGCTCCCCACCGAGCCCCTCCCGGCACCCGACCCCGCTCCGTATCTCGCCGCCCTCGCCGCAGCCAAGACACCCGCCGAGGTCAGCGCCATCACCCAGCACCTCATCGACGCCGCCCAGCCAGCCCTGAGCACAATGAGCGAGCTTCTCACGAACATCGCCCACCGGAGCCACCGCCGCAGTTATCCCGAGCCCGGGACCCCGCCCGAAAAGCTGCTGGAAGCGGCCCGTCGCAGCCTGTCGGCACTCGGCCTCGCCGACGAAGCCGACCTTGCCGCTCTACGCGCCGAATACGACCCCGCCCCAACACCAGGCACACCGCAGGCGGAGCAGTCCCTTCCCCCGGGCCCGCCAAAGTCCCCGCCCGCCGGCCCCACGCCCAACCGGTAACCCCCGTCCACAGCACTGGAGCGCTCTCCTGCCCACGCCCTTGATCACGGTCGTCATCGCTACCCGACTCCGTGAGGACCGTCTCGGCCACCTGACCGCCATGCACGCCAGCCTCACCCGGCAATCGGTCCCGTGGGAGGCGGTCATTGCGATCGACGGCGCCGACCCTCGGCGTCTGCCCGTACCGCTCGCGGCCGACCCGCGCGTGCGGATCCTCGCCCTGCCCCGCCCCGTCGGCGCCGCGTGCGCCCGCAACCTCGCCCTCAACAAGGTCCACACCCCTTACACAAACTGGGCGGACGACGATGACGAGTTCACCGACGACGCCATGGCCGTGCGCCTCGACACCCTCCAGAGAACGGGAGTCGGCTGGTGCGCCGGGTGGAGTCAGGATCTTCACCCGGATGGTTCGACCCGCTTGTGGGAATGCCCCACGCCGCCCGGACGTCACGAGGCCGGCGACGTGTGGACGTACTGGACGTCCCCGGCGGACACCATCCCGATCGGGCCGACCACCATCCTCGCCCGCACCGAGCTGCTGCGCGCGGCCCCGATGGGCGGCCTCGTCCAGGGTGAGGACTACTGCACGGCCGTCGGCATAACGAATCTCACTCCCGGGATCCTGCTGCCGGTCACCGTCTACCGGTACCGAAAGCACCCCGGGCAGCTCACGGCCCAGCCCGGGTACGACGAGCTGGAGTCGGCGGCAAGGGAGCACGCCTGGCAGTACGGCCGCAGTCTGCGCTCCGCCCTGCGCGACCACCAGTCCGAGCCCATGCTCGGTGACCGGCCGCTGGAGTCTGCCGCGGGAGGGCCGGCATGACCGACCCGGCCGTCGCGAACATCATCCTCTCGACCAGCCGCACCCACGGCCTCGTCGCCATCGCATCCGGGGCAAGGTTCCCCCAGGCCCAAGATGCGCTGCGGGAAGCCGGGTTCAGCCCCCTGCCCGGCGGTGCCTTCGCAGCCCTACCGGATCAGACGCAGGCGGCACGCGACATCGCCAGCGCCCTGGTGCACCGCGCCCACGAGCACAGGGCGAGCATCACGATCAGCAGCCGCGCCTACCTCGGCGACATCGGCTCGGAGATCGCCGCCCGGCTGCCCGGCGACTGGAGCACCAGGGTGGAGATCTATTCCCGCCAGCACTGGCAGGAGGACCTGATCGGCTCGCTGTGGGACAGCGGAGATCTCCTGAAGGCGGTGCTCCATGAGCACGTTCCCTGCGCGGTCGTGCTGAGCAACCATGCCGGTACCGAGCTGCTGCTGATCGAGCGTCCCGGTCACGCCGTCGGCTATCTCGTGGGCGCCTTCGCCACCGAGGAGTACGACGACAACTGGCAGGAGCCGAACGCGCCGCGCAGCATCGTGCTGCCCGCCGAGGCGGACCGTGCCGCACGCGCCGTCGCCCATACCTTCCTGCCGACCTACCGCCGGGCCCTGCACCACCGGGCGCTCGACACCGCCATGGCCGCACTGAACCGGATCCGTCCGGAGCACAAAACACTTCAGACGATCAGGGCGTCCCAACAGCCCAGCAACGTAGCGCCGCTCGCTGGCTCGCGGCTGGAGGCGGAGGCGGAGCGTGCGTTCGCCGACCACGCCTGGCTCGCCTTCCGCGACGTTCTCCAGCACGCGCCGCTCCTGCTCGCCCGGTGCCGTCCTGCGGCCAGCCCCTGGCCACAGGACGCCGGCGCACTGTCTAGGCTGCGCGACGCACTCGCCAACAGCCAGAACGCCTGGGACGAGTTCAACACCCTGCGCGCGGAGCTGTATTCGATCCCCGCAGACCTGTCGGCCCAGGAGTGGTCCCAGATACGCAGCAAGCTCGGCACCGCGGTCCTGCCGGCGATCGGAACATGGCTGGCCGACAGCGAGACGTTCGAGCGCCAGGCCCGCGCCGCCGTCCCCGGCGGGCACTTCGCCCTGTCCGCGCCCAACCCACGGCTGCTCACGACCACACCAGCGCTCCCCTGCCCGGCCGGTGAACGCGCACCTCTGACGCCCTAGAAAGAAGATCCCCTGCCTGACCACGTCCACTTC
Source organism: Streptomyces sp. NPDC006643 (assembly GCF_042870175.1). Classification (NCBI taxonomy): domain Bacteria; kingdom Bacillati; phylum Actinomycetota; class Actinomycetes; order Kitasatosporales; family Streptomycetaceae; genus Streptomyces; species Streptomyces sp. NPDC006643. The sequence continues at coordinate 124,815 of NZ_JBIAHA010000020.1, forward strand.
GAATCGCCACCCCGGTTCTCTGCGGACGCCTCGTTCACCGAGGAGGATGTCGCCCGTGCCGCCGCCCACGTGTGCGCCATGGCCTTGTGCTCCCTGGACCATCCCTCCGGCACAGCGGAGAGCCTGGACGGCCTGGTGATCCCCAGTACCCGCGGACAGCAGCCGCTCGGCTGGGCCGACCTGGACCGCGACGACTTCGCCGAGTGCGTGGGCGCGATCCACCGCCTGGCCCTCTCGGCCGCCGACCACACCTACCAGGCCACCGTTCAACCACAAGAGCGGGCGCCGTCCCGGAGTATCGACGCCCACCCCGGGCCGCTTCACCCAGGAGCCCCCGTTCAGGGCAGCGACATCAGGCACGCCGCCATCTCCCTGTGCCACGCCCTCATCGGCCAGGAGGACGGCCCCGCACTGCAGTTCATCCTCGACGAGCCGGTGGCCAGCACATTCACTCTCGACGGCCCCTCCCCAACCTGGGGTCAACTTCCCGCCCAGAGCCTTCTCCCCGCACTCCACCGCATCGGCCGGGCCGTCGACCAGACCCGCACCCGCATCTGGATCGCGGTCGACACGGCCATCCTCACCGACGCATCGCCTCCTGCACCGAGCACCACCCGGGCGCCCGGTGTTCTCCCTCCGCGACCGCAGTGCCCCAGCGGCCCCGGCCGGCGCCGCTGACCATGCGGACTGCCGTACGTCACCTGCTTGTTGTTCCCTCCGTCCCCGGCAGAAAGGTCCCCCTTCGCCTGTGGATTCATCCCATCACTTCGTCTTCGGTACCCACCCCGACCACGGCTTCGTCGCCGCCGCCAACACCACCACCGTTCTGCCCGCGCACCTCGCCGACTGGTTCCTGACCCGTGTCCAGTTCGAGCCCCTCCCCGGCGACCCGGGCCTCTACCGGCTCACCGTTCCCGAGAAGGACGGCCGTCGCCGCACCCGGCAGGCCGTCCACGATCTGCGCCGCCAGGGATACACCGTGCACGCCGACATCGCCCTCGACCCCGCCCAGTCAGCGCACCCGCCGACTCCCGCCCTGCCGAACGGGCTTTCCGAGCGGCGCAGCCGCATCGCGCAAGCAGCGCGGCGTTCGCCGCAGCAGCGTCCCGGCCCCACCACCCAAACGCCGTCCGTACGTACGGTCCCGCCGGTGCCCGGCTACACGCCCACGGTCCGCCTGCGCTCCCCCACGACCGGCCGGTCGCAGTGACCCCCAACGCCGAGCGAATCCGCATCATCCGCAGATACGGCGGTCAGGTTGAAGCCACTGGTCCGCTCGACACTCTTGCCGCCGAGCTGCTCCGGCGGGCCGGGTTCCTGACTCTCCCCACCCTGTCCGGCCCCTGGATCCGTCTGCCGTTCGACATGGGGACTGAGTGGGAGAACGAACACGCCTCCTGGGCCGCCGACATGCTCACCGCAGCCCGCTACCCGCTCACGCTCGACCCCACCCTGCTCGCCGGCGCGCAGTCCGACGCTCCCAGCCGTACCCCGCCGACCCCGCCGCCGGGCTCCACCGTGCCTGCGGTCCGCCACCGCTGACACCCTCGCTTCCGGAGAGAACCATCCCCGACCCCGTCCCGTCCCCCGCCGACCTCGCCGCCCGTGTCCGCGGCTACGCCGTGCGCTTCTCCCTCATCCACCTGAAGTGCGAGACCACGCTGGACACCCTGCGCAACCGGCACGGCACCATCACCAACACCCCGGCAGCCACGACCGCCACGGCCCAGCGCAACCGTGACGCCACAGCCGCGTTCGAGAAACACCTCCTCCCCCACACGTCCATACTGCTGGCAGCGGCACGGTCCGCGATCGACAACATGCCGCCCGCCCGCCACCACGCTGCGTGGCTCCTCGTGCTGGACGACCTCGACCACGCCGCCACCCAGATCCACCGCATCCTCACCGACACACCGCCGCCCGGCAGCGGCGCGGCCCGCGAACAGCACCGCGCGCTGTGGCCGTACCTGAGCGTGTGGGCCGAACACGCCACGGTCCTCACCAACCTCGTCGACCAGCACCGCACCCCGGCACCCGAGTTCACCGGTGAACAGCAGACCGCGTGGAAGGAGCGCGCACAGACCGCACACGAGCGGGGCGAGATGGAGCCGTTCGAGTCCTGGTATGACGCCCGGGGCCGTCTCATCACCCTGGCCTACCTGGTCGAAGACGATGCTTCCACCGTTCTCGTCCTCGCCGGTGACCTGGACCAGCCGCACTGGCAGGTCCTCGGGCAAGACGACAACGAATACCGGGCCGGGCAGCTGGCCCCGCCGCCGGTGCCGCCCGGAGTGCTGCGCCCCCGCGTCCCCCGCTACCAGCACCGCCTCGCCGCTCCCGAAGTCCGGGTGCAGGATCTGATCCACGACGTGGCCGTCGCCCACCAAAGCGGCGACGTCGCCGAGGCCCTGCTCACCGCCGCCGACGACACCACCGGCGCACCCGGACCGCTGGAGCGCCTGGGCGAACTCGTCCGTACGGCCGGGCAGTTCGCGGACGCGCTGGAGACCCGTCGGGGCCGGGATTCCGCTGTCCGCCTGAACTTCCTCGCCCGGCAGCTCGGCGCACTGAGGCACGAACTCTTCGACGCGGGCGAGCAACTGTCAGCAGCCGTCGGCGTGCTGCCCCCGCACCGGGCACCCCACCCGCGCTTCCTCACCACCCCGGCACCGACTGCCCCGGCCACCACGCCCCCTTCAACTGCCTCACCCGCGGCGGCTCCGGTACGCCACCGGTAGTCCTCACCCCGGAAAGCCTCCTCCCTTTCGTTGACCCTCACCGATTCCCCGCCTTCACACGCCCGTACGACGTACGGCGCGGTACTCGGCAGCCCGTACGTCGCCCGTCTCCTCGGCGGAACCCTGATCGGGCGCCTCCCCAACGGGATGGCGCCGGTCGCGATCGTGCTGCTCGTCACCGCCCAGGGCGGAACCCTCGCCTTCGGCGGACTCCTCTCCGCCCTCTACGGCCTCACATCCGCGCTCTCCCAGCCGGCAAAGGGCCGGCTGATGGACCAGCATGGCCAGACCCGGGTCTCCGGCCCCGCCGCGGTCCTCAATTCCGCCGCCCTGCTCGCCCTCCCGGCCACCGGCACCGCCGGATCCCCCACTCTCGCCGCCACGGTCGTGGTCCTGGGCGGGCTGGCCGCTCCTCCGCTGGAGGCCGGGCTGCGGGCCCTGTGGCCGAGCGTCCTGCCCGATCCCGTACGCCGGCACACCGCGCTCGCCCTCGACACCGGCACCCAGGGCCTCCTCTACATCGCAGGCCCCCTCCTCGCCGCCACCCTCACCACCGCCCACCACCCGGCCCTCGCGCTCGTCGTCACCGCCGCCCTCGGACTGGCCGGCACCGCCCTGGTACTCACCGCACCGCCGTCACGGACCTGGAAGCCCTCCCCCGCAGCCTCAAACGGCACCGCTGATCGGCTGTTCAGCACGGGACTGATCCTGTTGTTCATCGCGCTGGTGGGCGTCGGGGTCGCGATCGGCGGCATGAACGTATGGGCCGTCGCCATGGCCGAACGGCACCACACGGACCTGCTGTCCGGGGTGCTGCCCGCCGCGTTCTCCACCGGCAGCTTCCTCGGCGGCCTCCTCTACGGACACCGCACCTGGCCCGGCACACCGACCCGCCAACTCCTCACCGGCGCAGGCGGGTTCCTCCTCGGATGGCTGCCGCTGCTCACCCTGCCCAACCCCTATCCGGCAACCGCCGCGGTCTTCGTTCCCGGGGCGTTCCTCACCCTCACCGTCGCCCGCGCGTTCACCATCACCGACACGCTCGCGCCGCCGACACGTACGACCGAGGCGTACGCGTGGCTGATCCTCTCGATCGGCGTCGGACAGGCCGCCGGCGCCGCGCTGGCCGGACGCCTCGCCGACCACCCCCACACCCTCGCCGCCCTCCCCGCCGCCGGCGCCGCGTTCGCGCTCGTTGTCCTCCTCCTCGCCCGCCCCGGCCGAACCCCTGTCCAGCGTGGTCGGCACCACCGCCAGCACGCATGAGCAGGCACCGGGAGTAGCCAGGTGCATCAACAACAGCCGTAGATGAATCTCCTAGATGACGTGCGAAGTTGGGGGGATACGGCAGGTGATGATGCTGCCGGCCTCGGCGGCGGGAACCAGGCGCCGGTAAGCGCCCCGAGCGGCAGGCCGGCCAACCGCTCGTTCTGCATCAGAGGGTGAGAAACCAGACGCTGAGTCCGACGAATGCGACCCCGCTGACGCCGAAGGCGACAGCGTGTTTCGGGTTACGCAGCCCTGGTGTGTCGAGGCTTCCGAGGACGCCGAAGAAGCAGAAACCGGCGATAAGGAATGCCCCGCATGCCATGAGGAAGTACTTCATCTCCATTGCCCCCGTGTCTGGTGTGTTCCTGGGCGCTACAGCTTCCGCAGCCGCCAGGCAGCGGTCGCCCTTAGCGGTCCCTGCCTGAAGTCTGAGGCCGACACCGGCAACTTCACCAGGAAGCAGCCGACAGAAACTCCCAGCGGCCTTGCTCCCACCTGAAGCAAAACGGATATCACCGCACAAACCGCCCTCTCAGAACGTACGCAACGGCGAGTCAGGTAGCTGCGGGGCGGTGAGGCCCGCCCTGGAGCATGTCGGCAGTCATTGCCCGTCGTTCGTGGTTCAGCCACGCACCGTTGATGTGCTGGAAGCTCCGGCCTGCCTCGCCTTCGCCCAATGCCCCACCGCTTTGCCGCCACTACCGATAGGAGATCCGCCGTGACCGAAGCACCAGCAGAGCCGTTCATGACGATCCGGCACACCCTCACCGGGGAGATCACCACCACCGGCTACAACGCCGCCGCCCGGCGGATCCTGCTCCAGGCCGACTTCGAAGAGACGCCAGGCTGCGCCTGCCGAGCGACGGAACCCGGTACGGAGCGGACGCACGGGCCTGCTCGGCAGCCGGCGAGCTGCTCGTCGCCGGCCATCCGGTGCACCTGGACCGAGCCCTCGGTCGGCCGGTGAGCGCCGACGGTGCGCCCCGGTTGGCCCGGTCGCCGATGCCGGCACCGTCCGTGATCCGCTCCGAGAGCGGCCAGCCTCTCCAGCGCATTGCCAACCCGCCCCCGTCCGTACCTGTTGAAGGGGTCTCGTTTTGACCACCCCCGGAACACCTGCCAGTCCGGCGCGCACCAAGGGCGGTGAACTACGGGCCAAGGTGGCCCGACTGCTGGCCGACCGGCCGTTGGACAGGCTCACCATCGGGGACATGGCCCGGCAGCTGGGCCACTCCCACGGCGCCGTCCGCAATGCCGCCCTCACCCTGGTGCGACGGGGTGAGGCCGACCAGGGCGGAACGGGACAGCCGGAGTTCCGCGCGAACGCGAGAACCGCCGCAGCCGCGCAGACCGCTGTGATCAGCCCGCCGGGCACCCACTCTCCCCGCACCCGGGCGGCCATGGCCCGCACGACCATTCGCGCAGCAGCCGCGCCCAGGCAGACCGGCCCGGTCCGCCGCGCGGGGGGCCAGGTCTACCACCCCCGGGAGCTGGCCGATCTGCCCGACGTCGAGGCGCTGAACCGGCTGCGTGAGGCCGACGTGCCGGTGCTGCTCTACGGCCCTCCGGGCACCGGCAAGACGAGTCTGGTCGAGGCGGCGTTCGAGGACCTGCTCACCGTCGCCGGTGACGGCGACACCACGGTCGGCGACTTGATCGGCGAGTACACACAGGACGACGCGGGAGCCTACGTCTTCCAGTACGGTCCGCTGGTCACCGCGATGACCGAGGGCCGCGCCCTGCTGATCGACGATGCCACGTTGATCTCACCGAAGGTCCTGGCGGCGCTGTATCCCACGATGGACGGGCGCAGGCAGATCCAGGTCAAGGCCCACAAGGGCGAGACCATCAAGGCCGAGCCGGGCTTCTACGTGGTGGCGGGCCACAACCCCGGCGTCCACGGGGCGGTGTTGACGGAGGCGCTCGCGAGCCGGTTCAGCGTGCAGATCCAGATCGGCACGGACTACGACCTCGCCCTGGCCTTGAGGATCGATGCCCGGGTGGTCCGGGTCGCCCGGCACCTCGCCCACCAGGTCGAACTCGGCGAGCTGGGCTGGGCCCCGCAACTGCGGGAGCTGCTCAGCTACCAGAAGACCGAGGCCGTCCTCGGCACCAAGGCCGCGCTCGCGAACCTCGTCGGCATCGCTCCGGTGGAGGATCGCGACGCCGTCGCCGCCGCCGTCATCAAGACGGTCGGCGTAAGGAAGATCGCTCCCCTCACCCTCGGCAAGCAGCTCCCCGCCCCGGCCACCCGGCCCCCGGGCACCACCGGGGCCACGCACCGGGGCCGCTCGCGATGAGCGCCCACCACCACATCCAGTCCACGCCGGACGACTACGCCGACCTCGCGCGATGGGACGACGACGGCGCCCCGCCCACGCAACCCCGTTCATCCCCAGCTGCGTGGCTGCGCGTGGGAGCCGAACTCGGCGACCGGCTGGTCGCCCTCTCCGGCCGCCAGGACCTCCTCGTCACCTGCCGCCCCGGCACGCGCAGCGGCGCACCGGCCGCCTATTTCCCCACGCTGGGCGAAGTCGAGTTCGACGCCCGCCTGTTCGCCCCGCTCAAACCCCACGAGATCCATCCGCGGATCCTGGGCGACGAGGACCGGTATCCCGCCGCCTGGGGAGTGTTCGTCCACGAGGCCGCGCACGCGGCCCACTCCGTCTGGACGCAGCCGGCCGGAGCGGACCCCCGTGTCGCCGAGGCCGCGCTCCTGCTGGAGGAGAGCCGCGTCGAAGGCGCACACCTGATCACACGGCCCACGGACCGCACGTACCTGCGCACCAGTGCCCGGACCCTGGTCATGCCCGACATCGCCCACCCCACCCTGAAGGGCATCGAGCACGCCGCCGCCGTGGCGGCCCTGGTCCTCGGCCGCCGTGACGTCGGGATCCTGGACGCCGGCGAGACGAGGGCCGTCGCCGATCTGTGCGAAAAGGTGCTGGGCTCAGACCTGCTGTCCGCCCTCACCCGCGTCTGGACAGCAGCCCACCAGTGCGCCGACCACGACGCCACGACCATGCTCGCGCACGCGCAAGAATGGTGCGACGCTCTGGACGCTGCGGCCCCCGCCCTGCCCGTGCCGGAGAACCTCACCGATCTGCTGTCCGGCGCCGTGGGGGTCGTCATGGACAGCACGGCAGCCACCGACGCCGCCGACCTCGCGGCACAGGCCGCAGCGACCAGCACCATGGCCGCGCAGTCCAAGGCGCAGGCCCAGGACCGCGCCCAGCGGGCCGGCCGGCGACGCAAAGCCGCCGCCACCGCCAAGTCGGTCTTCAACGCCCGTGGCACCACCGTCACCCCCGACGGCACACCGGCGCCCCACGGCAACCCGGTCACCGGCACCCGCAGGCCCACCGCCGCCGAGCAGAGTGCCGCCGCGCGCCTGAGCCGCGCCCTGCGTGCCGCCGCCTACCGCGAGCGGACCGAGGAGCGGACCACCAGCCCCACCCCGCCCGGCCGCCTCAACATGCGCGCGGCCCTCGCCCGCGACGCCCAGCGCGCGGCCGGGTCGGTCCCCACCGCGGAACCGTTCACCCACACCCGCCGCCACAACTCCCCCACTCCACCGCTGCGTGTAGGTATCGCCGTCGACGTCTCCGGCTCCATGCGCGCCGCCTGCGCGCCCGTCGCGTCCGCTGCCTGGATCGTGGCACGCGCAGCAGCCCTGACCGACCCCGACTCCCTCACCGCCACCATCGCCTACGACAGGCACCTGACCGCACTGACCCGACCCACCCACCGGGCACCAGAGCGCGTGACGACGTTCGATGCCACCGGCGGCCACCACAACCTCGGCGACGCCATCGACGCACTCGACCACGGCCTCGAACTCAGCCGCCCCGGCACAGGCCGCCTCCTCGTGATCGTCACCGACGCCCAGTACGGCAACGACGAAACCGCTCAAGCCCTCACCCGCGTCAAGCGCCTCACGACCGCCGGCTGCGCCGTACTCCAGCTCACCCTCACCGCAGAGTCCCGCCACTTGCCAGGGACCACCTTGCTCCACCTGCCCCAGCCCTCCAGCGCTCCCGTCGCCATCGCCACGGCGGCCACAGACGCCATCCGCAGGACACGCTGAAACGACCCAGAAGACAGAAAGCAGGAACAACCACGTGGCAATCCGTACCGAATGGACCGTCGAGCACCCCTGTGGACATTCGATCGTCCACAACCTGTCCGGGCGTCCCGCCGACCGGCGGGCGGGCTTCGCCCGCTGGCTCGCCACCCGCGACTGCACCGACTGCTGGAAAGCCGCCCGCGACACAGCCTCCGAGTCCACCGAGCAGTGGCTCGCCGACAAACGCGCCCAAGAGCAGCAGGCCGCCGCCGAATGGGCGGCGAAGTTCGACATGCCGCCGCTGGAAGGCCCGGAGAAGGCCCTCGGCTGGGGCGAGCGCTGCCGCCACCAACTGGTGACGGCAGCACACACCGTACTGGTCGTCGAAGGCGTCTGGGACGAGGCGGACTGGGCGGAGCTGGAGGAGAAAGCCCGCACCGTCACCCGGGCCGGATGGTGGATCGACCAGCGGGACGCGGAAGGTGCTGACCTGGTCGAACTACTCGAAGCGGCCGGTGAGTCGGACCGGGGGACGGAGAACCCGTTCCGGTGACAGCGGGCGGAACATAGCCGGGAATCGCCGGTTATCCAAACCGGCGCTTGTCCGGACCATTGATCCTCCCGCCGCCACACCGCTCCGGAAGAGGATCTGTATCGATGTCACCGTCCTGGACTCCGCCTCCGACCCCGGCGTTCGCGCCGACGCCCGACCCGCTCACGCCGGTCCGTGACATCACCCACCGGCATTTCCAGCCGGGCGACCAGGTCGTCGTCATCAAGGGGGTCGCCAGCGGGGAGTTGTGGGGGGACGCGATGCGTGTGGTCGCGCCGTCCTGGCACACCCCGACCGACGAGGACGGATGGCGGCTGCGCGACGCCACCGGCGGCGCACAGACGTACGTCACCGCGCACCCCCGCTACCTGGTGCACCTCTCGCGCCGCTGCCCGGACTGCCTGATCCACCTGCGTGCCATGGAGGACCACCTCCTGCCGAAGCACACCGACGGCAACGCGCTGATCGACTGCGGCTGGTACACCACCACCGCCCTCAACCAGCTTGTCCACATCAGTGATACGCGGAGCGGCCGGTGAACCTCCCCATTCGTACCCCCGGCCGCGCCCTGGCCCTCCTCAAGATCGCGGCCAAGGCCGGCGCTCACCCCGGCGACCCGTCCTGGCCGGCCCGCCTGGCGGAGGATCTGCGTGAACTCGGCGCCCACTGGTGGGAATCGGCGCAGGTGTGCGCGGATGCCGCCTGGACCGCCCGCTCCGCCGGGCACAGCGTCCTGGGCCTGCTGGCCCCGGAGCAGGTGAAGGCCGCCGGCCTGGATCCGGTCACCGAACGCGCCTACCGGCACCTGTACTTGAGCGCACTGCGCTACGACTTCCGCTGCCGCGCCCTTCAGGCGTTCGTCGAGCAACTCCCGTCCGGTGTGCGCTCGTCCCTGGACTGCTACAGCCGTGCGCTGTACGCGTTCGCGCTGCTGGGCCAGTCCCGCCACGCGGGCCTGGCCGTGATGGACGAGGTCCTCGCAGAGGCCGGTGATCACGCCAAGACGCGGCATGTTCTGCTGCACGGGCTGTGGCTGGGCCAGGACCTGGACCGCGGCGCGGAGCGGCTCCTGGCCCTGAGCACCGGTCCTCCGTTCGACACCGGCGGCGATCCGATCGCGCTCTTCCGCGCGGCGGGAGCGCTGCGCCGCCTCGGCCGCTACGACGAAGGGCTCGCGGCCATCGACCGGGCCCTGGATCTTCTGCCGCCGGGCGACATCGCGGTCCACTCCGATCTCGTGCGTGAGCGCTCCCTGATCGCTGTCGCCCGCGACATCCACCAGCGCCCGCCGGCTCACATCTCCGGGGGCACCGCGACATGATCCCCCGTCTCTACGAACGCACGCACACTCCGCACGATCCGCTCAGCGAGGCACTCGGACGCCCGATACCGTTCGAGGGCGGCCTCCCCGAGCACACCGTGGTCGCCTACTGGCCGGGCCTGGACGACTACACCCTGGACGACGAACAGGCGTCGTGGACGGCCGCCCAGTGGGCACAGCACCTCGAAGAACCGCTGCTGGAGCATCCGTTCGCCGCCAGTCCGAAGGACGACCGGCGGGCGATCTTCCACCTCGATGTCCGGCTCCACCCCGAGGACCGTGACCTGTCCGATGCGGAGTGGGCAGAGGCAGCGCACCGCCTGGCCCGCGCCGCCGGTATCGAGATACCCGGCGACCACGACGGCTGCCATTGGATCGGTGTGCAGGGCAGACCGGGACGCCTCGACCTGGTCGCCAACCTCATCCGGCTCGACGGCGCCTGGCAGCCCCAGCCTGCCGACCTCCTGCAACGGCTGGCGGACGAGGCCCGGCGTATCGAACACGACCTTCGCCTGACCCGCGTACCAATCACTCCCCCACAACCGGCCAGTGCACGGGCGGTGCCGGCCCAGGCAACTCAATCCGCCGCCATTCTCGCCAAGCTGGCCGACGAAGGGTCCGGACCGCTGGCTGCGGCGCGCAAGCTCATCGAGCACGCCGCCCACCGCCTCGACGCCCTCCCCGGCAGCAACGGTGCGGAGGCGGGCCATCACCTGGAATGGGCAGCCCGCCGGCTCTTCGCCCTCCAGCAGGACCTCGACACCACCGCCACCGCACTGCTCCAACCCGCCGGCCGGACCAGGACCATCCCCTTCGTCCCCGCCCCGCCGCTGGTGCCAGGGTCGCACCGCGCCCGGTGAACCGACCCCTCGCCATCAGAAAGGCCCTTGTTTGACCCTGTACGACCGCCTGCTCGCCCTGCGGCGTGACCCGCATTCCGGCGAAGTCCTCGCCCGCGGCGGGGATCCGGAGGCGCACAGCATCCTCCAGCGCACCGACTGGGTGCCCGTCGTCCGTCTCCACGAGCACTACCACCGCCTCCCCACGGGCCTCGACGAGGCGGAGGAGGCGCGCCTCGCCACCCGTACCGTCGCCCGTCTTCGCACCGTGGGCTACCACGTCGACTGCGACGACGCGTTCGACACCGAGCTGCGCGAGCCGCACCATCTCCCGCTCGGCGCCCAGATCCTGCATCTCGCCGAGCGGATCCGCGCGGCCACCACCACCGACGAGGCAGCCGGTGTCCTCACCGAACTGACCGCCGACCACGACGGCATCCTCACCGCTGTCGGTGAAGTCCTCACCGCCACCGCCCAGTTCCATGACGGGCTCGGCGAGGCCGCCGACCCGCACACCGCCCGGCGGCTGCACCGCCTCGCCGACGAGTACCTGCACGTCGTGCGAACCGACCTCGCCCACACCCGCAACGCCCTCGCCGACCGGCACGCCCCGCACCCCGGCCGCCGGACCTGCACCGCCGAGGTCCCCGCCACGGAGCGCGAACGCTCCGCCGTGTGCGCCTGCCCGCCCCCTCCGTACGCAACTCCGGCCCCGTCACCGCCTGCTGTGGCCGCCGGACCGCGCCGCTGACCTCCACCACTTCCAAGGACACCATGCACGACAACTCCGAGCACCTCGCCTCCTACGCCGACCTCCTCGCCGAGGGGCTCGCCGGCACCTGGACCAGTTCCTGTCACTCGCCCGAGGACAAGGACGACCTCGCCGAACTGACCGACCGGATCTGGGACCTGGATCTCGTCGCCGAGTCTCTCGCCACTCACCCGCTGCGGCAGGCGGCCGTCCTCACCCGTACCGACGGCGCCCAGCTCGCCGTCTTCGACCGGCACGACGGACAGAGCGGGTTCCTCGTCGCCGCCCTCGCCCCGAGCGGCCTGCCCGACGAGGCATACGGCAACGTGCGGGAACCGGACGGCATCGCGGTCACCGACGACCCTTTCGTCAGCGCGGAACAGGTCGCCTCCGACCTGCTGGTCCGCTACGACACCGCACTCGCCCAGGCCCGTCACAACGCCGTCGGCGGCGTCCAGCCGTCGCAGCCGGACCGGGTCGTAATGACCTGGCAGCCCGACGGCAGTGTCATGACCGCGCCCGTCGGTGATACCGCCGGCGCCGTTCTGGTGGCCAACGGCTTCGTCCAGGACGAGCAGAGCGGTATCTACCGCCTCGGCGGAGACGACACCGCCGCGCAGGCCCTTGCCGTGCGTGAGATCGGCCCGCAGCTCGATGCGCTGGGCATCGGCATCAACCTCCGACACCCGGCGGCCCGGACCTCTCCCGGCACCGCACCGGCCGCCAACCCGCCGTCCCCTGTCAGCACCCCGGGCCAGGCCAGCAGGGCTCGATGAACCACGGGGAACCCGACTTCCGGGTGCTGGAATACGTCACCATCACCTTGGATCCCCGCACCGGGCTGGTCGTCGCCATCGGAGGCACCGAACAGGCGGCAGACATCCTCCAGCGCACTGGTTTCCTCGACGCCCCCGGTCCGCGCGGCCCCTACCACCGGCTGCCCCACGGCCTGCCCGCCGGGGAGCAGCGCCGGAAGGCCACGGCCGCCTCGCACGCTCTCCTCGCCACCGGCCACAGCGTCCACCTCGACCCTGCCCTGAATACCTTTGCCGCGCCGGACGGCGACCGCGAGGCCGCCCTGCGCTACCTCGCTGCACTCGCCGAACAAGTCAGTCAGGCCACGAGCGGCACGCAGATCGCCGAGATCCTCACCGCAGTCGCCGCACCGGTCACGGGCGTGCTGCCGCTGGTGCGGGAAGTCGTCGTCCGCGCCTGGGTCGCCTGGCCTCCCAGTGCTGACACCGGTACGAGACCGGAACCAGACACCCTGCTCGGGGACACCACGGAGATGTTGTCGCGGGCCGCCGCCCGGGTCCTCCACACCCGCAACTACGCAGCACTCGCCCCGGAGCGGCCGGAGCCCGGCACGACGCCGCTGGCACCCGTGCGGCAGCCGCCCGCAACCGCCTCCCGCCACCGCTGAACCGGAGACCCTCATGGCCAATCTGGCCGACGAGTACGGCACCGACGTGGAGATCTACGTCAAAGCCCTGACCACCACCATCCACGCCGACACCCGTACCGGCGCCCCCGCCAAGCTCTTGGACCTGCTCGACCAACTCGGCCTCAAACGCCGGGAAATCCGCACCCCGGGCCCCGTCTACACCTGGCACATCGTGCCCGAACACCTCGGTGCCGACGAACAGAAACGCCTCGCGACGTGCGCCGTCCCCGCCCTCCTCCTCGCCGGATACAAGGTCAACTGCGCCCCCGACGTCTTCATCGGACGGGTCTACGAGCAGGTCGTACGCGAGATCCGGGCCGGGAACCCCGACCTTCCCGCGCCCCCGGCACCGGCGGCCCCCACACCACCCGCACCACCCGGGCGCACCCCGTAAGACCGGTGGGGCATCCGTAAGCCGACCCATCGGAGAAACCCGTAACACCCCGTATGCCACCACCGATCAGCCGGCACCTCACGCCTCGCCTCGCGACCGCCCTCTTCCGCCGCTACCTGCGCGCCTGTATCCCCACCGGCCCCCACCGTCTTTCGCCGGCAGGCCGAGGCGCGTCCGCAGGCCGCTCTGGATCGGGCACCGGCTGACCACACTCACCCCGGAGGACCATGACCGACCCGACTTCCTACCCCGTACGCCTCGCCGATGACATCGCCAGCCTTCTGAACACGCTCAACGAACACCTCATCCAGGCGACACCACAGGAGGCCGCCCAGATACTGGCGAAGGTCCTCGACGGCGAAGACGGTGTCCTGGGCCGGATGACCGGCCTCATGGTCACCGGCTCCCACTTCGCCAAAGACCTCTCCACCCGTGACCTCCTGCCCACAGAGGTCTCGCTCGCCCTGGGCCGGGCCGCGAACGAACTCCACGACATCGGCCTCGACATCGACGAGCACACCGACACGATCACCGCGCTCGCCACACCGCCACCGGCCGCGACCGTGACGGTGCCGAAACCTGCGGTCTCCGCCACGGGCGTCGGTCGGCACCGGTGACGAAGAGGACCAGGACGAGGAAGAACACGCGGCAGTGGGCGGGCTGGGGTCCGGGTGAACGCCCCGAGCAGCACTACCTCGTGACCCCCCGCCACCTCGCGGGCGGAGGCGACCTGCGGCACGTCACCGAGTACCTGCGCGCGTCGGGCTGGAAGGACAGGTCCAAGACCGGCGGTCCGCTGGTGTTCGACAGCCCCGACCGCACCGTCCGCGTCGGCTACGACCCGTTCGTCCAGCCCGGCGGGTGGACCGTCTCCGGCAAACGCGCGCCAGGCCAGGACAAGTGGTACGCGACGTTCGGTCCGAGGGTTCCCGTCGAGATCATCGCCGGGTTCACCGACGCCCTGACACAGTCCCACACCGCGCACGCCCCCAACGTGTGGCAGCCCCTGCACCAGCAGGGGTGGAGCGGTCAACGCGCCCCGCACGTCAGGATGTCGAGCCCCGACGGCACCACCTTCCTGCAGTTCCACCAGAGCGGCCCGGGCCAGGCGATGTGGTGGGCCCGCGCCACCACCGAGTACGGCACCGCCTGGCACGCCACCTTCACCCCCACCACCCCGATGCACCTCATCACCGCGTTCAACACCGCGCTCGCCCACCCCGATCCGGTCATGCGACCCCGCGGCCACATACCGCCCAGCCGGCACATCCGCACCCGGTCGGTGTCCGTCCTGCCCTCCCAGCTCAGCGCCTGGCAGCAGACCCGCCTCACCGCCGCCCGCGCCACCACCTGGGCCCGCAACACCACCACCCGCCGCCCCGGCACCACACCCCCCAGCCCACGCCAGACCGCCAACGGCTCGTACACGCGACGCTGACCAACCCCATCTCCCCCACGCAACAAGGACGTTGATGCCCGACCCGCACCCCAGCACACCCACACCAGAACAGATGCAACAGGCGACCAGGATCCTGGCCGACCTCGTCACCCACCTCCGCGAGGAGCCCCCGCTTCCCGACGCGCTGCCGCTTCTCGCACCGCTCCTCCACCAGGACACCGGCGTGCCCATCCTGCTCGGCGACATCCTGCGCAACGCCGCGCGCGTCGTCACCCAACAGGCCGCCAACCACTCCATGGACGACGACGTTCGCCAGATCATCCTCGGGCTGCGTGAAGCCGCCCGGGAGATCACCGAATGGCACGCGCTGCACTGGGACATACAGCGCCTGAACAGCACGTTCCCGCAAGCCTCCGGCACGTTGACCCCACATTGAGCCACCCGTACATCTCCACCCGGACCGACGGCCCAGAGCACACCCTCTGGTTCGAGACCAGCCCCCGCTACCTCGCCGGTGGCGGCGATCCCCGGCACATCACCCAGGCACTGCGGGCCGCCGGCTGGAAGAACCACTCCGACCCCGAATACCCCCACGTCATCCTCACCAGCCCCGACCACCGGCACACCGTCGCCCTGGAACCCGAAACCAGCTCGTACACAGCGTGGTGGCGGATCCAGGCCCATGGCTATCAGGACGGCTGGTACACGCAGTTCGGCGGCAACATCCCTGTGGAGATCCTCGCCGGCCTCACCGACGCCCTCCTCCAGCCGGTACCCAAGACAGCGCCGGACATCTGGGGCCCGCTCACCGAGGCAGGCTGGACCTACGAACGCGACGAACACGGCAACGAGAGCGCCCGCCACCCCGACAACATCCTCAGCCTTCAAACCTGGGCCGTCGGACGCGGTAAAGGGCTCTGGAGCGCCGATGCCGACCTGCCCATCGGCGGCGGCGGACATGAGCGGATCTGGCACGCCTACCTCGACGAGCGCATGCCGCCCCATCTCATCGCCGCGTTCACCCGAGCTCTGGCCCTCGACGAACCGGTCCAGCGCCGCTACTACGACGTCCCCCACTTCCACCTCGTCACCCAGGAACGCGGGCCACTCGGCGAGCAACTCGCCGCTGCCCACGAGGCACGGCTGAAGACCGTACGGACCGCAGCCCGCAAGACCCGCCGGACCACACTCCCGGCGCAGAAGCCACCGGCCCCTTCCACGACTCCCACGGTGCCGGCCCGCAGCCGCTGACCCACCAGCCGCCCAACCGGTGAACTCGCCCCGACAGGGCGGGTCCTGTCCTACCGGAGAGCCGGTTGTCCACCCGACCCGGCCTCCGCCGACCGCGATCCCTCTGTGAGCCGTCTTTGACCACTTCCACCCCGCCGCCATCGAACCTGCCCTCGAACGAGGCCCACCAGCTCTACCTGCGGCAACTGGCAACGTATCTGCGGGAAAGCAAGGAGATCGTCGCCGCGTGGGACGCCTACGCCGACGAACACTGCGACCCGGAGACGTTCGAGCCCTTCGACGAGGCCGCGTACGGTGCCCGTCAGCGGCAGCGTGACACCGACACCCTGAACGCCTTCGGCCGTGTCTACTTCCACGCCGACGTCCTGGTGGACATCGCCGAACATCAACTGGCCCGCCTGCCCGCCTCCGCCACAAGCGACTACGCGTGGCGGCTGGGTGAACTGCGCACCAGCACGCAGAAGCTGTACACGCTGCACCGCCAATGGCTCGACCTGCGCGGCAACCTGCCCACGGATGCCGTGCCCAGCACCAGGGCGTACAACGAGCCGCTCGCCGAAAACCGCGCGGAAGCCTGGCATCACCTAGACCAGTGGGGCATCCACGGCCAGGCCCTCATCGACATCAACACCCAGGCACAGAACCAGCAGCATCGCTCCCCGGTAGTCCCTGTGAAGGCACCGCCGCCTCCGGACGCCGCCCCCACAACCCCGCCGGCACGGCGGTGAGGAGCACAGCCGGAACCATCGAGCAGGCGCTGATTGCTCCGCGTTACCTGGCCGGCGGCGGCGACCCCGGCTGGGTCACCGTCCCGCTCCACCGGGCGGCGGGCTGGAGTTACGGGCACGACCCGCTGATGCCACGCGTCATCCTCACCAGCCCCGACCAACAGGCCCAGCTGCGCATCGACCCCGACCCGGACGATCCGTGGTGGACCATCCGGCACGCGCACAGCGCGCTCCAGCCCGCCTGGGCCGCCACCTTCGGCGCCCGCACCCCCGTCGAGATCATCGCCGCGTTCACCGACGCCCTCACCGATCCAGCGGGACCCGCCGACTCGCCGGCCGACCCGTACGCCCCGCTGCGGGAAGCCGAGTGGGACACCCCACGCCACCTCTACGGGCTGGCCTCACCCGACGGCATCACATGCGTGGAGCACCTCGGCACCGCCGGCCGGGACCTGTGGACGGTCGAGACCTCGGTGATCGAGAACCCGACGATCTGGCGGGCCCACTTCACCGGCAGCACCCCGGCCCATCTGATCACGGCCGTCACACGGTCCCTGGCCGACCAGACCCCCATCGCCCGCGACCCGGGCAACATCCCGGGCTTCGCCCGCGACCGCATGAGCGTCAGCACCCGCCGCGTCCCGGCAGCCGACATCGCCTCCGCCCTGGAGCGACGCGTGAGCGCGCTCGCCGCGCGACACCCCGCACCGCCCGCTGCCCCACCCGCGCCGCACGTGCCCCCGGCGCGCCGGACCCGCTGACCCGGCGCGCCCGCGCTTCCCATCACGTCCACCCGTACCTGGAACTGCCCTTGCCCCACCTTTCCAACAGTTCGAACACCGACGGCTACGACATGGCCTCCCGGCTCCTTCTCGCCGTGCTCGCCATCGCGGTGCCCCTGTCCAACCTGGCCTGGCTGGGCGGCAACCTCACCACCCGGCTCACCGGCGGCGACTGGGCGCCGTACCAGCCCACCACCGCCCTCCTCCACCCCGAGCACCTCTGGCCCCAGATCAGCGACACGGCCCTGCTGATCGGCGCCCGGGTCGGCCCGGCCACGGTCCTGCTCGTCCTCGGCGCCCTGGCCGGGGTCCTGTGGTCCCGGCACAAGAACCGCGGCGGCAACCGGAAGAAGATCACCGGAATGGCCAAGGCCCGCGAGATCCAGCCCCTGATGGCGAAGGCGACCGCCGCCAAGGCCCGCTCGCTGCGGCCGAGCCTCAAGGACGCCAAGCGCATCGACGCGGCCGACGCCGGCATCCTCCTCGGCAACCTCCAGGGCACCCGGCACGAAGTACGGATGGGGTACGAGGACGTCGCCGTCGCGATCATGGCACCGCGCTCCGGCAAGACGACCTCGCTGGCGATCCCCTCCATCCTCGCCGCACCGGGCCCGGTTCTGCTCACCTCCAACAAGGCCGGCGGCGACGCCTACACCGCCACCCTCGACGCCCGTACGAGGGTGGGAAGGACGTGGTCGATGGACCCGCAGCAGATCGCCCACGCCGAGCGGACCATGTGGTGGAACCCCCTCGCCAGCGCGAAAACCCTCGACGGGGCGAACCGGCTCGCCGGCCACTTCCTCGCCGCCTCCGTGGACGCCTCCCAGCAGGGCGACTTCTGGTCCAAGGCCGGCTCCAACATCCTCAGCCAGCTATTCCTCGCCGCGGCCCTGGACGAGCGGCCGGTCACCGACGTCATGAACTGGCTGGCCTTTCCCGCCGACCGCACCCCGCTCGACATCCTCCGCGACCACGACCTGCGGGCCGTCGCCGCACAATTGAAAGGCACCGTCGAAGGCCCCCCGGAAACACGCGATGGGATCTACGAGACCGCCCGCCAGTACGCCGCGGCCCTGCTGAACAGCGAGATCGCGGCCTGGGTCACCCCCCAGAAGAACATCCCCGAGTTCCGGCCGGCCGACTTCGTCACCTCCACCGACACCCTCTACCTCCTGTCGAAGGACGGCGGCGGCGGCGCCTCCGCGCTGATCGCCGCGTGCGCCGACTCCGTGATGCGGGCCGCGACCGCCCAGGCCGAGCGCGCCGGCGGGCGCCTCGACCCGCCACTGCTCGCGATCCTCGACGAGGCCGCGAACGTGTGCAAGATCAGCGACCTGCCCGACCTGTACTCCCACCTGGGTTCCCGGGGGATCATCCCGGTCACGATCCTTCAGTCCTACCGCCAGGGCCAGAAAGTCTGGGGCGACGCCGGCATGGACGCCATGTGGTCCGCCTCCACCATCAAGGTCATCGGCTCCGGCATCGACGACCCCGACTTCGCCGACAAGCTCAGCCGTTTGATCGGCGACCACGACGTGCAGACCACCTCCACCTCGCACTCCGACTCCGGCAAGTCGACCTCCGTCAGCATGAGGCAGGAGCGGATCCTGCCTGCCGACGCGATCCGCGCCCTGCCCAAGGGCACCGCTCTGTGCTTCGCCACCGGCATGCGCGTCGCCATGCTCGACCTGCGCCCCTGGTACCAGGAACCCGACGCCGAGCAACTGACCGCCGCCTCCGCCCACGCGTCGAAGGCCATCACCACCCGCGCCGTCGCCAAACACGCGCCGAAGCAGAGCGGCTTCGACAAGGCCGCGTGACCGTGCCCCGCCTCGTCGGGGGCTTGAACGTCGGCGGTGCCCGCCCGCGAGATCAGCAACGTCGAGGATCTGCGGCTCCCCTCGGCCGGCGCCGTCAGCCAGCCTCCACACGCCACCACGAGAAAGACCATCGCCCTTGCCCGCCACCCGCCCCGAGGAGCTGATCCGGCAACTGCGTTCACTGGCAGAGGACTTCGCCGACGTCCACCACCTCACCCAGCGCACGGGCATGCTCGACGACGATGCCATCCTGATGCCGCTCATCGCCCGCATCCGCACCACGCAGAGCCTCACCAGCCACGCGACCACCCTCACCCTCGCCGTCGGCGACACCTCCGTCGCGGCAACTATGTACGGGCGTAGCGCCATCGAGCATCTGACCGGCGCAGCGCGTCAAGGCAACGACGCCAGCGGACACCTGCTCGCGGGCATTCCCGCGGCGACCGCGCTGCATCGCGCGCCCCACAGCTCCCCGAGTCCGCCGCGGTCGCCGCGCACCTCGGTCCACCACCTCGCCCTTCGCCGGCATCTCAGCGCCGCCACCAGCCTCCTGCGCGAAGCACCGGTGATCTGTCTCGACGCCGCCGCGCTCATCACCGCCACCCTCACGACCCCCACGACGGCTGCCGCCCCCGTGCTGCCGCGGCTGACGGACCCGCAGAGGGCCGCGTTCCGGCTGATCTCCCAGGGAGCCGTCCGCATTCGCCAGCGTGAGGGCCGGCCGCCGTTCCTCGACATCAGCGTTCCCGCACCGACAATCACCGCCACGGTCGAAGCACTGGAGCGCAAGAAGCTCGTGACCCGCGACACCAGCAGCAGCCCCGACGACGGCCAGGAATTCCTCCTCACCCCCGACGGCCAGTCCGCCCTGCCCGCACTCGTACTTCCGGCCGCCGACGCCGCCAGCCGCGCAACTCCGGCACCGGCACCGCCGCGTAGGCGAGCCCGCTGACCCACGCCAGGGCGCGCGAAAGCCCCGCACGCCTGCTGCGAGCACTGGGGTGGGATGACTCAACGTGCGGGGGTGACGGACAACTGCCGGGAAGGGGACGGCACATGTCCCGGCAGAAATCTGCCGCGTCCCCATCAACGAAGCCGGGAGCGGAAAGAACCGGGGCAACCGGCCCCGGTGCACGGCTCAAGCCGTGCTGCAGCCGCCGACAGGACAACCGCTGAACGGGGGACCGTACCGATACGGCGGCACCGCTCGAAGCGAACGAATCTGCACCGCGCTGCGAACTACGGGCCCATCTCGACCAACACGGCCGGGAAGACTGGCCTGGCGTTCACCAGCCCGCCCCCACTCGCCAGTTCACCCGGTTCACGTTGGTCCCGAGCGCCCCGGTCAGTCCATGGTCCGGAACAGCGTGAGAAGCCGCGCACGCTGCTTGGCGCCAAGGCCCTGGACGCGGCGCTTCTCGGAAATCTCCAGATCGCGGAGCAGCTGACCGGCGCGGATAGTGCCGATACCCGGGAGAGATTCAAGGACACGGCGTACCCGGAGCTTGCCGACGATGTCGTCCTCGCGGGCGAGCAGGTCGGGGAGTGGCAAGGCCCCTGATTTGAGAGCGGCCATCAGATCCGCGCGTTCCCTGCGGACCGCCAACGCCTTCTCCAGCGCCTCGGCCCTCTGCGACGGGGTCAGTGCGGGCAGTGCCATGGGTATCGCCTTCCCTTGCTCTACGGCTGAGGCATCCTCATTTTCCCTCAGGGCCATTCACCCACAACGGTAATGACGATTGTGGGGGTTGACTGCTCATTGGGTGTTCTCGCCGCACTCCTCTCGATCGTGGAGCGAGTCGCGTCGCGTCCAGGCTCTGGCCCATCGCGTCGATCACAACCACGTGCACGACGTTCTGGAAGTAGTCGCAGCTTCCGGCACCACCCTGCCGCCCGACCCTGTCCGCCCTGCAGGCAGGTCCAGAAACCCCTGACCCGTTCCCTGGAGCCACCCCCACCACATGCCCCCTCTTAACCTGCCGGAACAGTCCCGGCAACTCCGCAATCTGGCACGGGAATTCGAGGCCCTGCGCGCACGCGTGCGCGGCGTCTCCTACACCCCCGGCACCGACGCCCTGCGCCAGATCGGCCCGCTCCTGCTCAGTACACAGGATCTGACCGCCACGCTCCTCGTCCGCCTGGGCGCTCTCGGCAACAGCCCCTACACCCACGTCCCCGGCAGCCACGCCGGCCTGGAATGCCTGTCCTCGCTCGTGATCGCCTCCACCCAGGCCGGCAACTACCTCGCCAGTGCCCTGTACGCCAACCCCCTCGAAGGCGCGGCGTCCCCCGGATATCCGGCGTACTCCGAGTCGGTGCGCACCGCCCGCCACGCCACGCCACGGCCATTCCGCTCATGACCGGCCACCTCGCCGACGCGGTTCATCAGCTCGACCTGTGCGCGACCGGGTGCCACTACGTCGCCACCGGCATCACCCGCGATCTCGCCGACGCACAAGCCAACCAGGAGAAGTCCGCTCAGATGGATGCCGGTCCTTCGCTCAGCCCCGCCCAGTACGACGCTCTCCAGGCCCTCAGCCTCGGGCAAGGGAAGCTGCAGGAAAGTTCACACCGGGGGCTGGGCGTGACCCGCGTTGCCACCCACGACGGCACCCGTATCTCCATCGCCACCTACCGCGCCCTGGCCAAACGCAGACTCGTCGCGGCGGACACCGGCACTTCCCTGTTCCACGGCCAGAAGATCACCGTCACCGGAGATGGACACCAAGCCCTGGCACAAGGACGCCCTGCGGCCACTCCAGCGACCAGCGCCATAACTGCACCCAAACCCCCCGTAGTACAGGGAACGCACCGGTGACGCATTTCGGGCCCGAGGCCCGCTGACCACAACTCCCCGGAGCCCACCACGACTTCCGACACCCCGACCGCGCACGACCTCGCCCTCGCACTCGCGGCCCATCTCCACCCCGACGCCGCCCCTCGCGACGTGATCGTCCACTTCAGCGCCCGCCCCCAAGCGCCATCCGACGTCCGCCACCGCGGGCGCGGCGGACCCGTCACCGGCGTCGCCCAGGAACTGCACGCCCGCCTCTTCGGCCTCCCGGTGGACGACGCCCCGCTGCCCACCGCCCTCGACGCGCTCCTGCAGGCCACCCACACCGTTACCAGCCCCGAGCAGCGGACCGCGGTCCTGCACCAGCTAGCCGACCAGCTGCGCAACGCCATCGAGATCATCCAGCGCCACCAGGACCAGGCCCACTGGGAGCGGCTCCCCGACGACATCACCGAGCAACTGCGCCACGCCCACGACCAGGCCCAGCAGCTCACCGAGACCCTCGGCCGCGTCGCACCCGCCTTCAGCAACCCGCCCACCACGAGCGTCACGCCCGTTCCGCCACCACAGCACACTGCCGGCCGGAACACCGGTCCCCCCGCGACCGCTCCCACGTCACCGGCCCGCCGCCGCTGACGCCCGGGCGACAACGCCACGACCCCACCGCAAGGACGCACCATCTCCGCAAGTCCCGAATTCAAATCGATTTCGCTGGGCGCCGGGATTCAATCCAGCGCCATGCTCGCCCTTTCCGCCGGAGGAATACTCCCCAGAGTCGACTACGCGATCTTCGCCGACACGGGATGGGAACCGAAGGCCGTTTACGCTCACCTCGACCGGCTCGAAAGAGAGATCGCAGAACCGGCAGGCATCCCAATCTTCCGTGTCTCCTCCGGAAACATCCGAAACGACGCACTCGATCCCGGACACCGGTTCGCTTCCATGCCGCTTCATATTCTGAACAAAGACGGCAGAGCTGGAATGACGAGACGGCAATGTACCGGTGAATACAAAATAAAGCCGATCAAAAAGAAGGTGCGTGAGCTCCTCGGCTACCCCTATCCGGTGCGTATCCCTAGGGGTGTGTTCGTCGAGCAGTGGGTCGGCATCTCCACCGACGAATTCCACCGGGCCAAGGACGCCGACGTGAAATACATGCTCAACCGGCATCCACTCATTACCGATATGAACTGGTCCCGGTCCGACTGCGTCCGCTACCTCACCTCTCTCGGGCTGGCCGACACACCGAAGTCGAGCTGTCTGGGGTGCCCGTTCCACGGCAACGCCCAGTGGCGGCACATCCGCGACACGAGCCCCGAAGAGTGGCAGGACGTGGTGGACTTCGACGCTGCGATCCGCCAGGGCAACGCCCGCACGAACGCCTCCGGCAATCAGTTGCTCGGGCAGGCGTTCCTGCACCGCTCCCGCGTCCCGCTCTCCGACGCTCCGATCGACCACGTCACGGCCTCCGAATGGGCCGCCCGCCAACAGCAGCTCGGCGACGGTGGAACACCCGACACGGACGAGGCGGAGCACGGGGTGGTCGACGGGTGTTCTCCGTGGGCCTGTCGGGGTGAAGTCGAGCCGGTGCAGGACGACTTCGGGCTGGCTTCTTGACGATTCTGGACCTGTTCGCGGGTCCCGGTGGCTGGAGCCATTCGCTGACCGTTCTCGGCGTACGGGACGTCGGGCTGGAATGGGACCTGTGGGCGTGTAAGACGCGTGCTGCAGCCGGGCAGTTGACGGTCCGTACCGACGTGGCGATGTATCCCGTGTGGCCATGGATCGGCCGGACATACGGGCTGATCGCCTCACCACCGTGCCAGGCGTGGTCGATGGCGGGCAAACGCCTCGGCCTCCTCGACCAGCCGCTGGTCCACCAAGCAGTCGCCGACCTGGCCCAAGGGCGCGACAGCCGTGAACGGCTCCTCGCCTCCTGCCAGGACGAGCGGTCCCTCCTGGCGGCCGAGCCGATGCGCTACCTCCACGCCCTGAACACAGCCGGCGAGCCAGAATGGGTAGTGATGGAGGAAGTGCCGGACGTCCTGCCGCTGTGGCGCCAGTACGCCGCGATCCTCCGTGCCTGGGGATTCTCCGTCTGGACCGGCATTCTGAACGCCGCCGACTACGGAGTACCGCAGACGAGACGGCGGGCCATCCTGCTCGCCTCCCGCGTACGGACAGCGCAACCACCGGCACCGACACACGCCCAAGTCGCCGAGCCGGAGTCGCTGTTCGGGCCCGGCCGCGAACAGTGGGTCTCCATGGCCACCGCGCTCGGCTGGGGCGCCACCGACCGACCGGTGCCGACTGTCTGCGCCGGCGGCGGACCGGGCGGCGGACCCGAACCCTTCCCCTCCGGATCACGCAAGACCCTCACCGACGCCCGAGACCGCGGCACCTGGACACCACGGGCAACCGGGAGCCCGTCGTCGCCCCCACGGAAAGACGCTGGTCGGCCCGCACCGCCCGGCACACGGGACGACTGTCCCGTCGAGGAACCGGTGGCAGCCGGAGCGCACCGCTGGTCGTGGTCGCTGCGCAGCAACAACCAGGCCAACGCGACGATCCGGTCGCTCTCCGAGCCGGCGGGGACGCTGTTCTTCGGGCACCGCGCCAATGAATGCGTCTGGGTGCCCGAGTCCTCGGAACCCCGTCGGGCAGACGTCGGGCAGGTGGTGGTGCCGGAGTCGGTCCGGATCACCGCCCGCGAGGCCGGTCTGCTGCAGACCTTTCCCGCCGGCTACCCGTGGGCCGGCAACAAGGGGCAGCAGTTCTCGCAGATCGGCAACGCCGTTCCACCGTTGCTCGCCGCCCACCTCCTCGCCCCGCACCTTCAACTCCCGCTTGATCCGGACGACTTCACGCTGGCCGCCTGATGCCCCGAACCCCCGACCCCGCAGAGGACGACCTCGGCTTCCTCCCACCGCCCCCGCCTCCGGTGTTCCACGTCGAGCAGGCACTCCTCGGCGCACTCCTCCTTGAACCCCACCGTGCCGCCGGCCTGGCCGGCATCACCGCCGAGGCGTTCTCCACCGCCGCACACGCCGCGCTGTTCACCGCGGTCCGCGCCCTGCCGGTCCCCGAAACGGCCCAGCACGCCACGACCACGACATGGCTCAACCAGGTGCTCACCACCGCCGGCGAGCAGACGCGCGGCCTGACCACGGCCTACCTGCACCACCTGATCCAGCTCTGCCCCCGGTCCCAGCATGCGCCCGCGTACGCGCGGATCATCGAGGCGGAACACGCCCGGCGCCTGATGCGCGCCGCCGCCCACCGGCTCGTCCACACCGCCCTGGACACCTCACTCCCTCACCGGGTGGCCGCCACGCTCGCCGAGGCCGGCGCCCTCACCACGGTGGTCGACGCCATCGCCACCCGGTTCCCGCCGCACCCCGGCTCCCCGCCCCGCCACCCCACCACACCGGTCGTCGTGCACGACGAGGAGGAGGCGGCTGAGGAGGAGCAGGTGCTCCTCGCGAGCGCGACCGCCCGGCCCGCCCGTGTCGAACGGATGCGGTGGCTGACCTCCGGCGACTTCACCCACCCCCTGCACGCCATGTTGTGGCAGTGCCTGACCACCATGGCCCGGCGGGGCACCCCCATCGACCCCGTCACCGTCCGGTGGGAGGCACAGCACCACGGCCTCCTCACCCAAGGGACCGGGCCGACCGGGCTGCTCGGATTCCTCGGCGAACCGGCCGGGTGCGACCCCGAGTACTGGGGCGAGCGCATCCTCCAGCGCTCCCTCCTCACCACTGCCCACCACACCGGCCGGCACATCGAGACGCTCACCCAGGACCCGGCCACCACGACCTACCAGCTCGTCGTCGGCGCCCGACGCGCACTCGCCGGCCTGAACACCGTACGTACGCGCTGGCACCACGCCACCTCACCCACACCGGCGAACCGGCCCGCGCGCACCCGCACCGAGAAGGCCCCGGCCGTGCCGAGAGCCGGCCCGCCCCCGACCACGACACCGCCCGCCGTACGCACCCCCCGCTGACACCCCAACCCGCCGGTGGCCGAACCCCGTTGGTCCGCCTACCGGAGAAGAGAGCACCGTCTTCGTGAGCACACCGTCCGTCGACGCGCACGTGCGACTCGACACCCACCCCACGCACCCCAGCGCCGTGACCGCCACCCTCACCGGAACCGAGGCCCACATCCCCCACGTCGTCCTGGAAGCAGACGGCTGGCACGTGGCCGCCGAGAACGTCCTGGTGCTGGCCCGCATCGACCATGAGGAGCCCTACTGGGCGGAGCAAGCCGCCCGGCAACTGGCCGCCGACGGCATCACCGTCGAGATCACCCCCAGGCTGCGTGAGGCGATCGACGAGGAATGGACCTGGGCCAACTACCCCATGCCCTGGTGCACCCGCAGCGAGATCCGCGAGGTCTCCGACCAGGCTCAGAAGATCTACGACGACATCCGCCACGGGCGCCTGCTCATTCACGCCCACGCCCAGGACGCCCACACCACCGTCGCGGTCGGCACCTACCTCACCGGCGGCGAAAGCGTCTACCTCCACGGCGAGAACCACCTGCGGCAGGTCGCCAACGCCTTCGACTCCCCCGCCAAAGCCCTGGCCGCCTTCGAGGAAATGCACAGCGACACCATGCGCCCCGGCCCCGCACCCGTGACGGACACCGAACGCGACACCTCCGAAGCCCGTACTTCGCTCGGCGTCCCGGCCGACACACACGAACGTCCCATCGCGGGTACCGACACCGTGTCCGCCAACGCCGCCGCTGCCGGCGCTCACGAGACCCTGTTCACCTCGTTCATCGAGAACAACAACACGTGGGAGAAGTACCGGACCTGGTCCGACGACGCCTCCGTCGCCAACCACGAAACACTCACCCTGAGGGTCCAGTTCGATCACGAAGCGCGCGGCCAGGACGTCGCGTGGACCGTCGCCTCCTACGAATCGCCCGTCGGAGAACGGACCTGGCACGCCACCGCCACCGCCAACACCCCCACCAACATGGTCGAATCCCTCCTCAACAGCCTCGACACCGACACCGCGTGGACCGAACGCACCGTCACGCCGCTCGCCGAAGGCACCCGGACCACAGTCACCGACCCACTGACAGAGTTCGGCTGGACACAGACCATCAACGGCTACCACATCAACTGGCCCGCACCCGACGGCAGGACGGGACTCCGTCTCGACGTCGCCGCCGCGAGTACCCGCGTCAGCCGCTCCGGGCCCGCCTGGACCCTGTGGGGCGGCAACACGCCCGAACAGCCGTACTGGACCGTGGAATTCTCGCCCCACACACCGGCCGCCGTACTCCAGGACCTCACCTACGAACTCGCCATCACCCACTCCCCGCGAACAACCCGGGCCCCGAAATCGCAGCGCCACGGACACGATGCCCACCGCGTCGCGACACCCGCTATGGCGTCCGCGCCGGCGCCCGGCCTTCCCGTGCGGGGGCGATAGCTGCGGCGGGCGCTGAGCACGGGGCGTGACGTATCCAAGCGGCGAATGCGGGCCCGTTCATTTCCGAACCCTCCGATGTCTTTGAGTTTGCACCTCTGCGTCACGCACGAATAGACGCGCACACCATGCCATAGCCCGCTCGCATCCGGAGGATAGGTAATCAAGTCGCCACGCCGCAGCTGACAGCCGATTCTCCTCTCAGCGGGAATCTGCACGCCTCCAAATCCGGCCGCACGACCATGAGGTTCCCACCCGAGCGCCGCCTACCGGGGTGCGCCACCCCTTCGCCACCGTTCATCTCCGGCCAATCTAGAACGACGGAGAAGATCAACATCACGGGCGAGTCCAATTCGTCATACTAATGCTTTCCCTTTTACTGAGAACGCCCCTTTGGGGGACAGCGATCGAAGCGCCACAGCCTCTATGATTCCACACATTCCCACCACTGCATGAAAATTCATGGGCACATGAAAGCGGGAGTGGGGGCGATGGCACAACGGGAGCCAGTGGCGAGCATATCGCCGCTGGTCAGGCACGAAGGGCACGGTGCAGCATGACTCACTTCAGCAACGGCATGGCGGCCGATCGGATCACCGGCAGGACATGGGTGAAAGCATCAGCAAGTGATGCTCTGCACGACTGCGTCGAACTTGCACGCCTGAGCGAAAACGAGATCGCGGTCCGGAACTCCCGCTTCCCGCAGGGGCCCGCGCTTGTCTTCACACGGTCGGAGATCGCGGCATTCGTCGACGGTGCCACCAAGGGGGAGTTCGACGGAATGACTGTCTGAAAAGGAACGGCCACGACTTGCTTCGGGAAGAGCGGACTATCCATCCTTAGCGCGCGACGTGCAGTGCGTCGCCCGCACGCTAGGAGAAGGATCCGTGGCCGGACATGTTCTGGCGTTGGTCGGCGGCGAGGAGCCGCCTTCCACTCCGAACGCTGCAGCGCGGCTCGTCGGAGCCGCGCTGCTGCATCTGCGCACCAAGAAGCGTCTGAACCAGGCGGATGTCCTTGGCAAGGTGCAGGGGATCAAGTCCGGTTCTACGCTGAGCCGTTACGAGAACGCGGGCACGAAGCTCGACGAGAACACGGTTGTTGAACTGTGCCGTTTCTACGGCGCGCCCGAGATCATCGTCGAGGAATCCATGCTGCTCGTACGGCAGTCATTGCAGCAGGGGTGGTGGGCCGGCTACTCCGACGTGGTCCCCGAGTTCCTGGCTCATCTGTTCGCCTTGGAGGCCAGTTCCAAGGTCATCCGCACCTACCAGCAGATCAACATCCCGGGCATGCTGCAGACGGCTGGCTATGCGCGCGCTGTGATGCACGGTTTCTACCAGACGCACGCGGATGAGAAGGTGCGCCGGGCGAACGAGCAGAGGGTACGCCGGCGGCTGCATGTGCGCCAGCAGCGCCAGCACCTGCTCGACCAGGACGACGCTCCGCTCTACGAGGCGTTGATCGCCGAGTCGGTCCTCACCCAGGCGCTGGGCGGGAGGGTGCCCATGCGCGAGCAGCTGCGGCAGCTCTACAACGTGGCGGAGAACAAGCCCAACGTGCACATCCGTATCCTGCCGAGTCAGGCGCTGGAGCAAGGCGCCGCCCTGCATCCGGCGATGACCCTGTTCAAGCCTCACCACGGTGACGTCGGCCGGATGGTCTACCTGGAGAACCACAACCGCAGTGGCGACTATCTGGTCAAGACCGACGAGGTGGAGCGGTACCAGGCGGCGCTGGATGACCTGTGGCTCCGTTCCGGGACGAAGGGCGAGACACTGACGCTGCTGGGTCGGTACATCGACCGGCTCGTCGACAGCTCTGACGAGTAGTCACTTGATGCGCGCGACACCGCCGTACTCGATCCACTCCTCGGTCCGCTGCCGGGGCGCCAGGTCGCTGTCGGGCCTCCAGCGGGACACTTCGACCGGCTCGTCCGCCTCCAGCAGATCAACGTCTTCGAAGAACCTGTTCACTTCGCCTATCGAGCGGACCTGCCCCCACGAGCTGTCCGTGATCCTCAGCATGAAATCCGTGATCTCCGCCCGGAGTTCGGCGTCGTCGCTGGCGAGCTGCGAGATCACCAGGTAACTCCCGCGGGGGAGCCGACTGGCGACGTCGCGCACCAGCAGCCATGGGTCGTAACTGTCGGGAATGCAGTGGAGCACCGACACGAACAGGGCCGCGACCGGATGGTCGCCTCTGAGCAGACGTCTGACCTCGGCACTGTCGAATACTGTTTCGACGTCACGCATGTCAGCGTGAAGCACCGCCGTGGTGCTCGGGTCCTCAGCCAGCATCATTCGTCCGTGCGCGAGGACGACGGGGTCGTTGTCGATGTACACGACCTGGCTGGAGGGATCCACTTCCTGGGCTACCTGATGGACATTCGGCCGCGTCGGCAGACCTGATCCGTGATCGAGGAAACGGCGCACACCGCATTCCGACGCCAGATAGCGGACGGCGCGTTCAAGAAATGCTCTGTTTACGCGTGCAAGCTCCCGCGTGCTGGGAGCGATGCGAAGTAATTGTTCACAGGCGTCACGATCGACTTGATAATTGTCCGTGCCGCCGAGCAAGAAGTCGTACATTCTGGCAACGCTGGGCCTGCTGAGGTCAAGAATGAGCCGCTCCCCACACTCACGGCCGCATACGTCTCCCTAGGACGTTGCCGGCCCCCGAAGGTAGGAGCCCCACCCTAGAAGCGTCGACCGACCGGGGGCTACCCGCCTTCACCAAGGGGGTAAACGCTGTCGATGCAAATCAGCCGCCCCCTGGCCAGCCAGTGCCCCGGCGCACACCTCGCATATGAGTTACCGCATGCGACATTGGCATATCCAGGAAGTCGAGGTGTGCCGTGACGTTGCTCAGAGCGCGAGTTTGCAGGAGCGTGAACTCGGCGGGGCCCAGGCCCATCGCGGCGCCGGCCTGCTGAGATGACAGGCCGAGCCTGTATCGCAGCAGCAGCGCATCGGCCTCGCCCGGGACCAGCATGCGGTGCAGGCACCTGACGGACTCGGTGCGGCGGGTGCGGGACTTTGATGACAGCAGTTCCCAGGCCACGGCAGCAGGGGACGAACTCTGAAGCGCCATGGGCCACTTCGGGGCGAGTTCCCGCAGCGCGCCGCGCGCGATTTCGGCGCCGGCAGACGCAGACCCCGTACTCGCCGCGCAGAAGCGCCGGTACACGCGCCAGCGGTCGCGGCAGAAGGCCCCGTACGTCAGGGACAGTTGGCGCTCCATCTCTCTCCCGGCATCAGGCCGCGCGCTCCGCGCGCAGCCATCTTCACCGCACCACACCGCACTGTGAGCGGTTCGGAAAAACTGCACGTCACCACCGCGCAACCGCTGGAGAGCCGGAGACGGATGAGGACGTCGGCAACATCGGCAAGGGAGCCCGGCATCTGTCCCGGCACTCCACCTGCCCGGCGGAATCCTCAGCTCCGGGCAGGCAGGGGAAGATGCCGGGCTCCGGGCCGGACCGGCACATCGCTGCTGACGGGAGTTCGACAGCCCCGAGGCCCGGCCGCCATCACAAGATGGGTGGCGGCCGGCCACGCATGCGGCCCCGCGGTTCAGCAGCCCGGACGGCCGGCGCCGTCAGCTGTAGCGGCGCACCCTCAGATACGAGACGGTGCTGCGATCGCCCCACGCCATCGCCGTCAGCAGCATGAGCGCCTCCGACGAGAAGGAGACCGGCCGCAGGGCAGTGACTGCCAGGACCCCGACGAGCAGGACCGAGCTGAATCGGAGCGTCAGCATAAAGACGCTCACAACAGCGGTTTGCAGAACGGCGGACAGCGGAATGCTAATCTCAGATGCTGCCGGAAGAAGGTTCGCCAGCTTCCGGCGAATGTGCTGAATCATTTCGCGCTCCTCGGTGCGTTGTTGAAGCGGCACGAAGGGGCAGGGCTTCGAGGCTGACGCTAACCAACTCGGAGCCCTTCTCCATGCCTGCCCTCGAACGCTAATATCGAGACACGTACCCTGTCGCCGCCTGCAAACATGAAAGTGGAGCCGGGAACTCCCCCACCGATTTTTCCCCGACCGTCCCGCGTACCACTTGTCCGATATCAGCGATCACCAAGATCCTCAAAGTGGTCTCATTCTTGCGGTTCCGGTCAAAGGGTGACTGTGGCCTCTGAAAACTACGGTCGTCATTCATACGAAGACCCACTCCTGTGGGTGAATCCGCACTGCACGGACCCAGGGGGATTGAGGACGCTCCCCTGCACGGCGAGTCCTCTGCAGCCGTTTGCGCAGCGGACAGCACCGACCGCACAGAAGCAGACCAGGCACGTCCCGACCGTCCCGTTCGGACTGTCCTTCCTCGGCGTGCCCGTGGAGTACTGCGGCCCCGGGGACCGTGCTGCGGCAGGCTCACCCGGAAGCCAACGGGTTCCGGAACAGCCCGCTGCCGGCGCTCACGGCCAGGGCGGGTCATCGCCCTGTTGTTTCAGGCGCACAGCGAGGAGAGGGCGGCGGTCACCGCCGCAGCGAGGGTGAGTGCCGCGGCGAAGGCGGCTGCTGCACGGGTGAGGGCTGTGGGGTAGGTGGCGCCGTCGAGGCGGGCGAGCTTGGCCGCGACGGCACCGGTCAGCAGCGCGATGACGACGATCAGTGCGGTGGCGAGGACGACGATGGCGACAGACACGGCAATCTCCCGGTGAATGGTGGGTTGCTGACGTGGCCGAAGGTTCCGGAATCTGTGTACGCCGGGGTTCGCCGGGACGAAGATGAACACCGGCGAACACACCGCCATGGCGGCCCGGGGGCGAGCAGATGCGCGACGAGCAGACCGGTCAGAATCCGGCACTCATTGAGCTGCGCAGAAGGCTTGGCGGTGGGCTTGCCCAGCTCGGGCTGGACAAGTCGCAGCTCGCCGCCCGGGCGCAGCTGGGCCGTACGACGGTCTCGGAGGCTCTCCAGCCCAACGGGCCTGTGCCGTCCGCCAGGACCGTGGCTACTTTGGCCCGTGCTCTGAGACTGCCGGCTGAGGAACTGCAGGAGCTGCAACGCAGTGCGGCCGGGGAGGACCGTGCCCCCACGGGTGAGGGTCCGGCCTCGGGGAGACCGATTGGTGACTGGGATCCGCACGCACTGGAGGTCCACCCGGCCGGGCCGGCGACGGCCGGACGCGGTCCCGATGGTCTGGAGAGGCGCCTACTGCCCGGTTACGTCCGCAGGGCTCATGACCGTGCACTGGCGGATGCGGTGCGGGAAGTTCAGGCGGGCCGGAGCCGGATGGTGGTCCTGGTCGGCACCTCCTCAACAGGAAAGACAAGGGCCTGCTGGGAGGCGGTCCAGCCCCTCGCCGAGCGGGGGTGGCGACTATGGCATCCCTTTGACCCGACCCGGGCTGCCGCTGCTCTCGACGATCTGCACCACGTCCAGCCGCGGACCGTCGTGTGGCTGAACGAGGCCCAGCACTACCTCGGCGACGCCCAGGGCGAGCGGATCGCCGCTGCGGTGCACGCCCTGCTCACCGATCCCGCACGGATGCCCGTCCTGGTGCTGGGCACCCTGTGGCCCGAGTACGCCCGCCGTTACACGGCCCTTCCCGACGCCCGGAAACCGGACCTGCACAGCCGGGCGCGTGAACTCCTCGCGACCGGACACACCCTGCACGTCCCCGACCGGTTCGACACACAGGCCCTGCGCGCCGCCGGCGATCTGGCCAAGGGCGGCGACAAGTTGCTGGCCGATGCCCTCACCCGCGTCTCCGACAGCGGGCGGATGACACAGGACCTGGCAGGTACCCGGGAACTCCTGCACGCCTACCAGCACGGATCCCCCGAAGCCCGTGCCCTGCTGGAGGCGGCGATGGACGCCCGCCGCCTCGGCGTCGGACTCCATCTGCCACACACTTTCCTCACCGACGCCGCCACCGACTACCTCAACGACATCGACTTCCAAGACCTAGCCGACGACTGGGCCGAATCAGCGTTCGCCGAACTCAGCCAGCGTGTCCACGGCAGGCAGGCACCACTACAGCGCGTCCAGTCCCGGCCGGCCCGACGCCCACCAGGAACACGACCTCCATCCGCCACCGAGGCTGTTCCACCCGCAGGTTCAGCTTTCCGCCTCGCGGACTATCTTGAGCAGCACGCCCGCGTGACCCGGCGCTACCTGTGCCCGCCCGCCTCGTTCTGGCACGCCGCCCACCTCCACCTCACCGATCCCGACGACCTGGACAACCTCACGAAAGCAGCTGCTGCCCGGCATCGCCTCCAGTGGGCCCACCACCTCCGCCACCGTGCTGCCGAGGCCGGCGGCGCAGGCGCCCTGACCGAACTGGCCGAGATACGAGTGGAGGCCGGAGACTCCGAGGGAGCCGAAGCCCTCCTCCAGCAAGCCGCCAGCGCGAGCGGCATCGACGCCTCGCTCCGCCTGGCCACGATGCGCGCGAAGGCCGGAGACCAAGACGGCGCCGAAGCCCTCCTCCAGCAAGCCGCCGACGCCGGCCACGCCAACGCCCTGATCCGACTCGCCGACATGCGCGTCGAGGCCGGAGACCAAGACGGCGCCGAAGCCCTCCTCCAGCAAGCCGCCGACGCCGGCCACGCCAACGCCCTGATCCGACTCGCCGACATGCGCGTCG
>NZ_JBIAHA010000020.1:159109-189103 GCF_042870175.1 Streptomyces sp. NPDC006643
CGTCGAGGCCGGAGACCAAGACGGCGCCGAAGCCCTCCTCCAGCAAACGGCCGACGCCGGCCACGCCAACGCCCTGACGGCGTACGCCGTGAACCGGATTATGGCTGGATGGGAAGGCTTGGGGGCCCTGCTCTGGCGGGCCGCCGACGCCGGCAGCACCGACGCACTGATCCGACTCGCCGACATGCGGAAGGATGCCGGGTACCGGGAAGGCGCCGAAGCCCTCCTCCAACAAGTCGCCAACGCCGGCCACACCGACGCACTGATCCGACTCGCCGACATGCGCGTCGAGGCCGGAGACCCCGAGGGAGCCGAAGCCCTCCTCCAACAAGCTGCCACCGCCGGCCACGCCAACGCCGTATTCAGACTCGCCACGTTGCGGGAAAGGGCCGGAGACGACGAGAGAGCCAACGCATTGCTCCATCAAGCCGCCGATGCCGGGGTCGATTCCTGGCCAAGGACGTTCCGATGGCACTGGCCTTACGGTCTGGACCCAAACGGCGAACCGACCGCCGCCTGGCGTCCAGTAACGCCTCGTTGAGGAACGTGCCGCCAGTACGGGACTCGTCCCTGATCGGCAGGGCGGTCGGTGAACGCCCTCTCGAAGGCGCGAGCGGGTGTCGCGTCAAGAAGCGGGGAAAGGCGAGAGCGGCGCAGGCAACCCTGCACACAATCCGGTTTGTGAGCGTGCACCCCTGGGACAGGTGCAGGTACGGGAAGTCGGGGGTGAACCGCATGCCGATTTCACGAGGAAGACTCGTCCCTGCATAGGCCCCGGACTTTGATCCCGGCGTCCAGCTCTCCCGACAAGTGCGACCCTACGGCCAGTTCGAAAGCTGGCTCTACGAAGTCGAGGGACGCAGACACGTCTGGTCGACGCAGAATCGACCTGCGGAAACGGGTGCCCCGGCCTGCGGGCGCTTTTCCTCGCCGCCGTCGCCCGGCCACACTGGCTCGCGCATCACAACACGGCGGGGCGGGCCCTGTGATCATTCGTCAGGGCACGTCCTGGACGCGCGCTTCAATAACTCGACTCACCGCGAACTTAGTTGATGAGGCTGCGTGGCCGCGCCCATCTTGAGCGGCGATCAAGCCGTTGAACGACGACGCCCCTCGATCGGCGGGTGAATTCAAGGGGACTTTGTCGTACAGCACAGACCTCTGACGAGCCGCCCGGTTACGCGGCGCGCTCGTAGACGACCGTTGTGCCGGGGCACTTCTGCGCGAGCCTGAGCAGCGCCTGCTGCTCGGTCTCGTCCGCAGTCAATTCCCATCGCAGCTTCGTTCCCACCCAGGTGGCGGCGTAGGTGCAGTGGTACGAGCTGTCCGAAGGCAGCCACTCCGCCGGGTCGCGGTAGCCCTTGGACCGGTTAGAGGCTGCGGAGACCGCGATCAGTGTGTCCGGGCTGCCCTGGTCATTCGCGTACGCCTCGCGGCGGGG
Organism: Streptomyces sp. NPDC006643; assembly: GCF_042870175.1. Taxonomy (NCBI): domain Bacteria; kingdom Bacillati; phylum Actinomycetota; class Actinomycetes; order Kitasatosporales; family Streptomycetaceae; genus Streptomyces; species Streptomyces sp. NPDC006643. The sequence goes on from NZ_JBIAHA010000020.1 coordinate 160,551, forward strand.
GGCGCTCCACGGCTTCGGCTCAGAGGCATGGACCTCGACGAGCGGAACGAAGTGGTCGACATCGAGGTGCGACGCGTCCGTCACCACGATGTTGTCGTAGGCGCTGTGCCAGGATCCGCCGACGAGCTTGCACCCGGTGGCAACCTGAGGGGCGGCGACGGCCTCGGAGAGGATCACCTCCTTGCGTGTGTCGCATCCGTCGCCGGCCTCCAGGCCCCTGTTCCAGTGCTTGTACAAGTCCCGCTTGTAGCCCTCACGGCGCTCATCAGCGACCGGGATACGGTCAATCGCCTCGGACAGCGGCAACGGCGCCCGCACAGAGATTTCGGGCGCGGCCTGTCGAGTACTGACAGCGTGAGCGGCCGGAGCGGTGGCGAACAGCGGCACTACGAAGGCGAGCGCGACCAGGCCACGCATCCATTTCTTGATCATGGCAATGGGTTGTAGCGGCGTGAGAGGCCCGCGCGCAGACAACCGCACACCAACTCACCCGGCTGGCCGCAAGGTTCACCCGCGGGACCGAAGAAGCGATCACCGTAGTGAGTGCGGTACGCCACCAGAAACCATGCGTAGCGCAGCAGTTCAAAGAAGGCGCTGGGCGGCGCAGGAGTCGCGGCGCGTCACCCGCGAGGTCTGCTGCACCAGGACGGGCAGAACCTCGTCCAAGACGACCAGTGCCGTGCCGTACAGGGGACTTGGTCCAGTGAGTACGACGGCAAGACCCTCACCTCCGCGAGCAAAGCCGACGGCGACCACAAGGTTCCCCTCGCCGCCGCGTGGCGAGGCGGCGGCGACGAATGGACGCCCCAGCGCAAGGAATTCGCGACCAACCTGGAGCACTCCCAGCTGATCGCTGTCCCAGCCGTCTCCAACCGGTCCACGGGCGATCAGACGCCGGATCTGTGGAAGCGCCCGCCCTCGTCACCGCCGACGCTCACCAGGCGCTGTTCGCCTCGTTCATCGAGGACGACGGCCAGTGGGAGAAGCACCGGACACGTTGTCGGTCCCGAGACCCGCCAGGCGGGATAAGGGCCGGGGTCGGCTTGGCAAGCCGGACCCGACCGGGGAGAACCGTTGAACGGCCGACCTGCGGTAACCGGCCTGCCCGGGCCATGCTTTCGGTCCCATCGGCCATCGACACGCCACTTGCGCTGTGCAATCGCACAGAGCGCGCCATCATGGGGAACAGGGCATGGTGGTCATGCCCCCGCCCACACCGAAGTGAGGTCACCGAGTCTGTGTCACGGCCCCGATCCGGCCCCACCGCGGCCCTGCGCCTGCTCGGAGCAGACCTTCGAGCCCGCCGCGAAACCGCAGGTGTCACCCTGGAGGCCGCCGCAGTCTCCCTCGGGGTACACAGGATCACCCTCAGCCGCCTGGAGCGGGCGCACACCGTGCCGAACCAGGACACCGTCAGCAGACTGCTGCACCTCTACAACGCCCCCAAGGAGGAGGCCGAAAGGGTACTCCGGGCACTGGAGGAGGCCAAGGAGCCCGGCTGGTGGCACCCGTGGCGTGATGTCCTGCCCGAGTACCTGGCCGGGGTGATCGACCTGGAGTCCGCGGCGGACCTGATCCGCGTCTACTCCCCCGGCGTCGTCCCGGAGCTGCTCCAGACCCCCGGATACGCCCGCGCCCTCCTGCAGCTGCGTTACCCCCGGGCGACCGGTGAGGAACTGGACCGGCTGCTGCGGCTCCTGCGCGAACGCCAGGAACATACCCTGCGGCGCCCGGTGCGGCCGGTGCGGCTGTGGGCGCTGATCGAGGAAGTGGTCCTCCAGCGTCCTGTCGGCGGGCCCTCGGCCATGACCGAGCAGATGAACTTCCTCGGACACTACACCCGCCACCGCGGCAGCGGGATCACCGTCCAGGTGATCCCCACGGCTGCCGGAGGGCACCCGCTGCTGTTGTCCGGGCCGGTATCAATCCTGCGCTACGCCCATCCGCTGCTGGAGGACCGGCTGATCGCCCCGAACCTGCACCCCCGTGGCGTGTCCCCCATCACCGAGGATTTCGACGTCGTACACACCTACCTCGGGGCGATGGACGAGATTGCGGCCCTCACCCCACCACCTACCACCCCCCTGCCGACACCCTTCAGAGAGGCTCCGCGCTAATGGCCGACCGACCGCTGAACCCGGCAAACCTGGACGCCGACCTCCAACCCCACAAGCCGCACTCCGCCCGGTTCTGGAACTACCTGCTGGGGGGCAAGGACAACTTCCCGGCCGACCGGGAACTCGGCGAGCAGATGAAACGCGAGTTTCCCACGGTGGTCGACCTCGCCCTGTCCACCCGTGCCTTCCTCGGACGCACCGTGCGGCACCTCGCCGCCGAGGAGGGCTACCGGCAATTCCTCGACGTCGGCACCGGCCTGCCCACGGCCGACAACACCCACGAAGTGGCGCAGCGCGCCGCCCCGGACGCCCGGATCGTCTACGTCGACAACGACCCCATCGTCCTCGCGCACGCCCGCGCCCTGCTCACCAGCACCGCCGAAGGCGAGACCGACTACGTCGACTCCGACCTCAACGACCCCGCCACCGTCATCGCTGAGGCCGCCCGCACCCTGGACCTGGACCAGCCCGTCGTGCTGATGCTGATGTCGGTGATCGGGCACGTCACCGACCCCGCCGAAGCCGTCGCCCTGGTACGGGACTACATGTCCCGCCTCGCCCCGGGCAGCGCCCTGGTGATGTGCACGACGCTCTCCTCACCGGAGGTCGACGCGATGACCCGCTCCTACGCCGACTCCGGCACCCAGCCGTATGTGGCCAGCAGCACCGAGACCATGCTCGCCATGGCCGACGGCCTAACCATCCCCGCCCCCGGCCTCGGCCCGATCAACCGCTGGCACCCCGACGAGTCCGGCCCCGGCACGGACACCCAGCAGTGGGGCTACGTCGCCTACAAACCCGCCTGAACCCCGCCGGCGGGCCATGAGCTGAGGCAGGACGGGTGCGCCCGGCCGAGTGCGATGACGAAATGTCAGCGCGGTGCTGTGAGCGCGCCCGAGACAGCAGGCCCCTGGCACCCAATGTCAGGGCCCTGCCCGGCCACACCCACGTAAGTTGACCGGAGCAGAGACCTGGAGCACCCGCCACCTTGTCCAGCCCACAGTCCGCAGCCTCTATGCCCCGTTCCAGCTCCATGGAATCTTCCGGCGGCTGGTTGCGGATATGCAGAACGACACCCGCACCGTAGTGCGCGCCGAGCACCACCACGGGGTCGTCCGCCTCGCGTCCGACGCACAGGACCGGCTCGAACGCACGGCACTCGCGCGATCCTTCGGACAGGCGTCCCCGCATGGAGGCGGCGGAACATAGCGTGGGGCGCCGGTCAGCCAAACCGGCGATCCCGCGCATCATTGGCAGTCCACCGCCACGACCTCCCCCTGCGTCGAAAGGCACCGCCCAAGGACCACCAACCAACCGCGAAACTCTCACGGCCAGGGTGCCGTAGGGCGATCATGCGGCTGCGTAGCTCGCCCGGAACAGATCCTGCGCGCGCTCCACGTCTCTCGGCGTGCGGAGCTGCACCTCCAAATCGCCCGTCCCGTGGTGGCCGAGCCCCGTCACGTCCCGGGTGAACCCGGGAACCAGGTCGACCTCCTTCGGATCGGCCTTGAGATAGACCAGGAGCTTGCTCCGCTGCGGCGGGCACAGGCAGGCGAAGTTCCGCAGGCGCTGATACGCCCGGTACTGCTTGCGCTGGATGCGGTTCACGCCGTCCCCGAGACCGAGCAGCACCTCATCGACGGCGTGCGCCAGCTCGGCCATCGACGCACCCTGCACGACGGCTGCCGCCTGTGCGACAGTCTGCCGGCGCGCCCGGCGGGTCACGCGCATGCGGCTGCTGACGGAGGCAACGGTCTCAAGACCGATCAGGTCGCTGCCGAAGAACCGGTAGCGGACCAGGTCGATCGACCTCCGGTGCTGGCGCACAGCGTGCACGTCGTAACGCGTGAAGCCGCCGGCGATGCAGATCAGGCGCGGTCCGCTCCAGAGCACCTGGGCCGCGGCCTTGGTCCCGAGCCGATCGCGGACCAGGTGCTCGAACTCCGCCCGGTGATCCATCAGCCACGACAGGTAGAACAAGCCCTGGTTGATGACCCCGGCGTCGATGCCGCGCTTGTACTCCACGATGACCGGCGACCCGTTCTCGTCCAGCCCGAGCGAATCGATCCGGCCCCCGTGGACCGGCCCCGTGCCGTACTCACTCGCCAGGAAACGAACACCCAGCAACGTCTCCATGTGCGCCTCGACGAAACCCTGCACATCCGCCTCGACCTCAGCAAGACGCGGCGCGACCTCAGTCACACCGCCCGTCGTCGTGTGGAACAGCTTCAGATCCGACACCTCCCCCTCTTCGGCTCAGAGAGCATCAACACCGAGCAGGCACAGGTTTGTTTCCGCGAACGGCTTTTCGGCCGTGAAAGAAGTGTGTGCATGGACAGCTTGACCGAGCCCACTTACCCCTTCCGCATGGCTGCCGCCGCAGGGCCCTCCAAAGCCACGCCAGGATTCCAGCACCAATCCAGCACGGTACGGATGACGAGGGGTGATGACAGGTGACGAGAGATCAGGTCATCCAGCACCTATCCAGCACGGGAAATAACTAAGGGCCCGACCCCGGAAGGTCGGACCCTTTATGACCTGCATGTTTGCCAGATCAGTGACGTGGTGCTAAGTCACCCGCTATACATTGAAGCGGAACTCGACCACATCCGTCGTGATGGGACGACTCAGATGCCCGTCGCGAGGCTGCCTGACGCGTCGTCGGGCTCCACCGTCCAGGCGGCATCCCCCGGAAGGTTTCTGTGCTGCAGGCCGTCCCCGCTGGAGGCGGAAGCCTTAAGCGGGACAACAAGGTGCCTGTTCAGGTGCGCGTCGTAGCCCGGCCCTCGCCCACGTCCTGGGGCACTTCCTTGAAGTAGGCGCGCAGGGTGCGGGGCTTGAGCCCGTAAGAGCCGCTTCCGCGCCCCGCTGGTGTCAGCGTTTGACACGGTTGCGTATTGCCAGGCCGGAAAGGCGTAGGAGGATCGGTTTGGGCACCCGGGAGGCCATTTCGATGTAGGTGCCTGTAGTGGTCAGGTCCTGTCCGATCGACGGAACATCCCCTCTTTGCGGCCCCCTCTGCTGTCTGGGTTGGTGGCCTGGTCTCGTTTCTCCAGGACGCAGCGGCGGCAGGCGGGCCATCGGGTGTACGTGTGATTGGAGCTACCGCCGAAATGTCGCCCGCGGGCATCATCCACGCGGGAGGCCCGGGGGAGAGGTCATGGCGGACCGTTCAGTACGTTCCATACCCGGGTGGCTATGTGCAGGTTCAGGCGGGTGTCGACGTTCGTCAGGTCTTGGCCGCCTACTTCGCGGATGCGTTGGAGACGGTAGCGCAGGGTGCTGCGGTGGATGGTCAGGGCGGCGGCCGTGCGGTCGTAGTTGCCGCCGTACTCGAAGTACTGGGAGAGCGTTCCGACCAGGTCGGTGCGGTGCGCGGAGTCGTAGTCCAGCAGCGGGCCGAGCCATTCGCGGACGAAGTGCTCGACCTCCTGGTGGTCGCCGATGCTGCCGAGGATGCGGAAGAGGCCGAGTTCGTCGAAGGCGGTCGTGCCATGGGGCGCCCCCGAAACCTGGCGGACCTCCAGCGCCCGCAGCGCCTCCTGGAACGAGCGGGGGATCTCGTCCGGGGTGTCGCACCGGCCGCCCACGCCGATTGAACCGGTGGGGGAACCCAGTTCGCGGACCATGGCCCGGTGGAGGGAATCCGGCCGCGGACGTCCCTTGAGGACCAGAACGGCCAGTTCCGGACGCCTGGTCTGCAGGGAACGTATCCCCAGACCGGTGGCCGCACGGTCGGCCGCCCGGACAAACGCGTCGTCGACCGCCGTGCCCTCCCAGCGCAGCGCGGCCAGGTAAAGAGGGCCGTGCAGGTCAAGGCCGACGGCTGCTGCCCTGGCGTAGGCGCTCTCGTTGTCTGTACCGGCGAGCAGATCGTCGACCAGTCCCCGGCGCAGCCTCAGCTCGACCTCGGCGAGGTTCCGCAGGTGGGCCAGCGCCAGGGTCAGTGCGGTGCACCCGTGGTCGAGTGCGAATTCTGCCCGTTCTCCCGCCATACCCCGGGGGTCGATCAGGGTCAGCGAACCGAGAAGCTCGCCCTGGTGTCTCGCCAGCGCGACGAGCCGCTCGCCGATCCGTGCGGGCTGTGGCCGCTGGGCTGTCTCGCGCAGCAGTGACTCGTGCCGTGCCTCGTCGGGCTTCGTGTGGAAGTCGGCGTGGCCGGGGCCCGCCCACGCCCGCCGATTTCCGAAGCGGTCGTCGATGACTACGGGGTGGCCGGTGAGCCGGTGGACGGCGTCCGCGATGGCTGCAACCGCGTCGGCTGCCGTGGACGCCTCGCTGAGCGCCTCGTGGACGGAGAGCCGGTACTCCAGCTCGGCCACGGAGGCCGTCAGCCGGGTGTTGACCGCCGCATGGTCCTCGTCGACCCTCCGCAGCTCCCGGGCATGATCGCGTGCCCTGCGCCGGGCCACGGCGTTCGCCAGCGCAGCCGCGGTCTGCTGGGTCAGGACATGCGTCAGGAAACGCTCGGCGCCGGTGGGGCGGGTGGGTGCGCTGATCACCAGATGGCCGAGGGCGCCCGCCCTGCCGGGGAGGGCGTATGCCCAGGCCCAGCCACGGCCTGGCACCGTGACTGGCCCTCCACGGCTGTTCAGGTCCCTGACCTGTGCGTCGAGGTGCGGCCCCTGGCCCGGCCAATCGGTCGGTGTGCGGGTGGTCGAGGTGCCGTCGTACGAGAGGTAGCCCGCCTCGGCCCGGCAGGGGCCGAGCGTGCTCACCGCGCCAAGTGCCAGCCTCAGGATGCCGCTCTCGTCCTGACCGTCATTCATGATCATCGCGAGTTCCGAAAGGCTGTAGAGGTGGGCCAGGTGCTCGCGGTCGTGGTCCGTCCGCACGGGACGGGTAACCGCGTTCGAGGGCCGGGTCTTGGTCATCATGGACTCCCGGGGCTTTTCGCTGGCAACAGCCCCACATCCAGAGTCACCCACATACGGGCACGTCGCCTTCGCAGCAGTGCCCCGCAGTAAGGGCCGGGCCCGTTTCGCCGCAGTACGGGGCCGGGTCCGCCGGTCTCGTACTGACAGACCGGCAGCGCCCCCGGATTTGGCCCTCGCGGGCCCAGGATTCGGGCGCGCCCGGCGACGACACTGGCAGCACTGCGATATCGACGTTCCACGCGCGCGGACACGTCCGTACACCTCCGCGGCCTCACACCTCCGCGGCCTTCGACGAAGGAGCAGTCATGGCTAAGGCAGTCGGTATCGACCTCGGGACCACCAACTCGGTGATCGCCGCCTGGGAGGGTGGTGAGGCGACCGTCCTTCCCAATTCGGAGGGCAGTCGCACCACCCCGTCGGTGGTCGGATTCACCGATTCCGGAGAACGGCTGGTCGGCCAGCTCGCCCGGCGCCAGGCGATCCTCAACCCCAAGGGAACGATCTACTCGGCCAAGCGATTCATCGGCCGCCGTAACGACGAGATATCCGACGAGGCCAGGGCCGTCGGCTTCGACGTGGTCGCCGACGACCAGGGGAATGCGCGCTTCTCGGTGCGCGACAAGCAGTACGCGCCGGAGGAGATCAGCGCGCTGGTGCTGCGCAAGCTTGTGGACGACGCCGGCAAGCAGCTGGGTGAGCGGGTGACGGAGGCGGTCATCACCGTGCCCGCGTACTTCAACGACGCCCAGCGCACCGCGACGAAGGACGCGGGACGCATCGCGGGCCTGGAGGTGCTACGCATCATCAACGAGCCGACGGCGGCGGCACTCGCCTACGGGCTCGACAAGAAGGAGCACGAGACGGTGCTGGTGTTCGACCTCGGTGGCGGCACCTTCGACGTGAGCCTGCTCGACGTGGGTGACGGGGTGGTGGAGGTGCGGTCGACCGCCGGTGACAGCCACCTGGGCGGCGACGACTTCGACCGGCGCCTGGTCGACCGGCTCGCGGACACGTTCCAGAAGGAGAACGGCATCGACCTGCGCAAGGATCCGCAGGCGCTGCAACGGCTGTTCGAGGCGGCGGAGAAGGCGAAGACCGAGCTGAGTTCGGTCAGCCAGACGCAGGTCAGCCTGCCGTTCATCACGGCTGACGCCTCCGGGCCGAAGCACCTCACCGAGACCGTCATGCGGTCCACGTTCGAGCAGATCACCGCCGACCTGGTGGAGCGGACGATGGAACCCGTCCAGCAGGCGATGGCCGACGCCAAGATCAGCGCGAACGACATCGACGAGGTCATTCTCGTGGGCGGTTCCACCCGTATTCCCGCGGTGCAGAACCTGGTCCGGCGGCTGACGGGCGGCAAGGAGCCGAACATGAGCGTGAACCCCGACGAGGTCGTGGCCCTGGGCGCCGCGATCCAGGCCGGGGTACTCAAGGGAGACGTCAAGGATGTCCTGCTGCTCGACGTGATCCCGCTGTCACTCGGTGTGGAGACCCGCGGCGGCGTCATGACCAAGATCATCGAGCGGAACACCACGATCCCCGTCCGCCGTACGGAGACCTTCTCCACGGCCGAGGACAACCAGCCCGCCGTGGACGTCGTAGTCCTCCAAGGAGAGCGTGAGCTCGCCGCGGACAACCGGGTCCTCGGCCGGTTCCAGCTCACCGACATCCGACCGGCGCCCCGTGGCGAGCCGCAGGTCGAGGTCACCTTCGACGTCGACGCGAACGGCATCCTGAACGTCACGGCGCGCGACAAGGACACCGGCGCCGAGCAGGGGATCACCATCAGCGAGGGATCCAACCTCGACCAGGGCGAGGTCGAGCGGATGATCCAGGAGGCCGAGAGCCACCGAGGCGAGGACCAAGCACTGCGTGAGGCCGTCGACGCCCGCAACGAGCTGGACGCGGCGGCCTACCAGGTCGAACGGCAGCTGACGGAGCTGGGTGACAGCGTGCCGACGCACGAGAAGGCACGCGCGGACATGCTGACGCACGACGCCAGGGAAGCCGTGAAAGGTGAGGCGCCGCTCGACAGGGTCAGGCAGCTGATCTCCGAACTCCAGCAGGTGTACGCCTCACTGGCCACTCATCAGGCGGGTGCGGGGCCAGGGCCTCAGGGGCAGGCAGGTCCCGAGGGCGAGGTGAGCGGACAGGGCGGATCCGACGACGTGATCGACGCGGAATTCGACAAGAGCTGAGGTGTCGTGATGTCCACCGAGCGCCGGCCGACGACACACCGGGAAGAATCTCGAGAAGGACCTCAGGAAGAACAGGCAGGCGCCCCGTCCCCCGGGAAGCCCGACGGCGACGGTCGCGCCGCGCCGGACCGTACCGTGAAGAACGATGCCTCCGACGAGCGTGCTGCGGAAACCGAGGAGCTGCGAGATCGCTGGCGCCGCGCCCTCGCGGATCTCGACAACCAGCGCAAGCGTCACGCGAGGGATCTGGCCCGCGAACGGGGCGTCGAACGCGCCCGTACCGCCGCCACCTGGCTGCCGGTCGTCGACAACCTGGAGCTGGCCCTCGGGCACGCGGGGCCCGACCCGTCCCCGGTCGTGAAGGGTGTGGAGGCCGTACGCGACCAGGCGGTCGAGGTGCTCCGGCAGCTCGGGTATCCCCGGGACGACGAGACCAAGGTGCCCTTCGACCCCGCCAGACACGAGGTCCTCGGTGTAGTCGACGACCCGGATACCGAGCCGAACACCGTGGTCCAGGTGGTGCGTCCCGGCTACGGCGAGCCCGGGAATCAGTTGCGCCCCGCATCCGTGATGGTCAACAAGCCGCAGGAGTGACGGCCCATGGCACGGGACTACTACGACGTGCTCGGGATTCGGCGCGACGCGGGCCCCGAGGAGATCCAGCAGGCATTCCGGAATCTGGCCCGCAGATTCCACCCCGACACCAACAAGGACCCGGAGGCGGAAGAGCGCTTCAAGGAGATCAACGAGGCGTACGGCGCACTGTCCGACCCCGACACGCGACGGCGCTACGACCGGTTCGGTGAGGATTTCCGCCGCGTTCCCGAGGACTACGACGAGCGGGTGACCGCCGGGGCGGGTGCCCGGGGCGGCGGCCCGTCCGGATGGAGTACGGGCGACGCCGGCGGCCGGGTCCGGTTCAGGAGGGGCGGCGGTGAGGGCTTCGGGGACGCCGGTGTCGACTTCGAGGACCTGTTCGGCGGGATGTTCGGGCGGGGTGGCCGTGGTGGGAGCGCTGGCGCCGACTGGGGGCAGGTCCCCGGCGCCGATCAAGAGGCAGGGATCGAACTCACCGTGGAGGAGGCTTATCACGGCGTCCGTCGCTCCCTCACCCTCGCCGGGCCCACCGGTCCGCGGGCCTATGACGTCGATGTACCGCGGGGGGTCACCGACGGGCAGCGCGTCCGGCTGGCCGGGGAGGGCGCGCGGGGCAGCGGCGGCGCCCCGCCGGGCGACCTCTACCTGCGCGTACGGATCAAGCCCGACGCACGATTCCGGCTGGAGGGCCGGGACATCCACGTATCGCTTCCGGTCACGCCCTGGGAGGCGGCGCTCGGCGCGAGCGTACTGGTCCCTACACCCAGCGGCGGCGCCAAGGTCACCGTCCCGGGCGGCTCGTCCAGCGGCCGGCGGCTGCGGCTGAGGGGCGAGGGCATGCCCAACCCGCGGGGGGCCGACGGCGACCTCTACGCGGAGATCCGCATCATGGTGCCGCCGGATCCAGGCGAACGGGAGCGTGAGCTCTTCGAGGAGTTGGCCGCCGTTTCCACCTTCGACCCTAGGAGGTCACGATGACCGAGGACCCGCGGCCCGCCGCGACCGGCCCGGACCACGGCGACCGCCGTCCCGTAGCGACGGCGCCCCACCGCAGCCTCACCGCCGCCGTCCGCCATCACGCCCTTGTTCCCGTGCGCCGGCTCAGCGTCGAGGGGGTCGCGCGCCGCTCGGGACTCCATCCGGATCTCGTCCGGCGGTTCGCCGCACTCGGCCTCGTCCAGGCCCGGCGCGACACGAGGGGCCAGCTCTGGTTCGAACCGACCGCTCCGGCGACCCTCGCCCGCGCCCAGCGGCTACGGGCCGGACTCTCCCTCAACTACGCGTCGCTCGGCCTGGTACTCGATCTGCTCGACCGGATCAACGAGCTGGAGGCCGAGCTGAGGCGCGGCAACGCCGGATCAAGGAGTGACGAATCGTGGATATGAACCGGCTCACCCAGAAGTCGCAGGAAGCCCTCGGGGAAGCACAGACCATCGCGGGCAGGCTGGACCAGACCGAGGTCGACGGCGAACACCTGCTGCTCGCCCTCCTCGACCAGCCGGACGGGCTGATCCCGCGCCTGTTCGACCAAGCGGGCACCGACACCCCGGAGTTGCACACCGCACTGACCCGGGAACTGGCGCGCAGGCCGAAGGTGACCGGCCCCGGAGCCACCCCGGGCCAGGTGTACGTCACCCAGCGGCTGGGCCGGCTGCTGGACGCGGCCGAGCAGGAGGCCAAGCGGCTCAAGGACGAGTACGTGTCCGTCGAGCACCTGGTTCTCGCCCTAGCAGACGAGGGCTCCATGAGCGCGGCGGGGCGTCTGCTCAAGGAGAGCGGGTTCACCAAGGACGCGTTCCTGTCCGCGCTAACCAGCGTCCGCGGGAACCAGCGCGTGACCTCGGCGACACCCGAGTCCTCGTACGAGGCGCTGGAGAAGTACGGCCGGGACCTGGTGGCCGAGGCGAGCGAGGGCACGACGGATCCGGTGATCGGCAGGGACGCCGAGATCCGGCGCGTCATCCAGATACTCAGCCGCAAGACCAAGAACAACCCGGTGCTGATCGGTGACCCCGGTGTCGGCAAGACAGCCATCGTGGAAGGTCTCGCACAACGGATCGTCCGCGGTGACGTGCCCGACGGGCTCCGTGACCGGACAATCTTTTCCCTCGACATGAGCTCGCTGGTGGCGGGAGCCAAGTACCGGGGCGAATTCGAAGAACGACTGCAAGCGGTACTGGGCGAGGTCAAGGCCGCCGGCGGACGCATCCTCCTGTTCATCGACGAACTGCACACCGTCGTCGGAGCGGGCGGCGGACCCGAGGGCGCGATGGACGCGGGGAACATGCTCAAGCCCATGCTCGCCCGTGGGGAACTGCACATGATCGGCGCCACCACCCTGGACGAGTACCGCAAGCACGTCGAGTCCGACGCCGCCCTCGAACGCCGCTTCCAACAGGTCCTGGTGGACGAACCGAGCGTGGAGGACACCGTGTCCATCCTGCGGGGTCTGCGCGAACGCCTGGAGATCTTCCACGGCGTGAGGATCCAGGACACCGCGCTGGTCGCCGCCGCGACCCTCAGCCACCGCTACATCTCCGACCGGTTCCTGCCGGACAAGGCCATCGACCTGGTCGACGAGGCATGCGCGCGGCTCCGTACGGAGATCGACTCCATGCCGGCCGAACTGGACGAGATCACCCGGCGGGTGACCCGTCTGGAGATCGAGGAGGCCGCCCTCGCCAAGGAGGACGCACCGGCCAGCCTCGAACGCCTGGAGGAACTGCGCCGCGAACTGGCCGACCTGCGGGCCGAGTCCGATGCCATGCACGCCCAGTGGGAGGCGGAGCGTCAGGCCATCCGGCGCGTACAGGAACTGCGTCAAGAGCAGGAACGCGTCCGGCAGGAGGCCGAGGAGGCGGAGCGTTCGTACGACCTCAACCGGGCCGCCGAGCTGCGCTACGGCACCCTGACCGAGCTGGAGCGCCGTCTCACGGCGGAGGAGGACGCACTCGCCGCCAAGCAGGGCGAGAACCGGCTGCTGCACGAGGTCGTCACGGAGGACGAGATCTCCGAGATCGTCGCGGCCTGGACCGGCATCCCCGTCACGCGCCTCCAGGAGGGCGAGCGCGAGAAGCTGCTGCGCCTGGACGAGATCCTCACCGAGCGGGTGATCGGCCAGGACGAGGCGGTCGCCCTGGTCACCGACGCCATCATCCGGGCCCGCTCGGGCATCCGCGACCCGAGGCGCCCCATCGGCTCGTTCATCTTCCTCGGCCCCACCGGCGTCGGGAAGACCGAGCTGGCGAAAACACTCGCCGCGGCGCTGTTCGACAGCGAGGAGAGCATGATCCGCCTCGACATGAGCGAGTACCAGGAGCGGCACACCGTCAGCAGGCTGGTCGGAGCGCCACCCGGTTATGTCGGGTACGAGGAGGGCGGCCAGCTCACCGAGTCGGTACGGCGCAAGCCGTACTCCGTCGTGCTCTTCGACGAGGTCGAGAAGGCGCACTCCGACGTGTTCAACACGCTGCTGCAAGTACTCGACGACGGCCGCATCACCGACGCCCAGGGCCGCACCGTCGACTTCCGCAACACCGTCGTCATCATGACCTCGAACACCGGCTCCGGGCATCTGCTCGACGCGGTGACCGGCGCCGGCGAGATCAAGCCCGACGCGCGTGCGCTGGTGATGGGTGAGCTGCGGAGCCATTTCCGACCCGAGTTTCTCAACCGCGTCGACGACATCGTGCTCTTCAAGCCTCTGGGCACGGCCCAGATCGAGCGCATCGTGGACCTCCAGTTCAACGATCTGCGCCGACGTCTGGCGGAACGCCGGAACAGCGTCGAACTCACCGACGCGGCCCGCGAACTCATCGCCCGGCAGGGCTTCGACCCGGTCTACGGAGCACGCCCGCTGCGCCGTTACATCTCCCACGAGGTCGAGACGCTCGTCGGACGGGCCCTGATACGCGGCGACGTGGACGAAGGCGCCACGATCCGGATCGACGCGCGGAACGGCGAACTGGTGGTGACCTTCGGGTCGGAGCCGACCGGGCACCGAAAGGCCGCGTGAGCCAAATGACCGCCAACCGGAATGAGACGAGCGGAATCACTGTCTGCGAAACCTGCCACCACACGAACCGCGTACCGCCGGCGGCCGAGGGCCGCCCACGCTGTGGCAACTGCGGGGTGGCACTGCCCTGGATCGTCGACGCCGGGGACGCCGACTTCGGGGAGATCGCGGAGAACGCCACCCCGTTGGTCCTCATCGATCTATGGGCCACCTGGTGCGGGCCCTGCCGTCTGGTGAGCCCCGCACTGGAACAGGTTGCCCGCGAACTGGCGGGACAGGTCAAGCTCGTGAAGGTCGACGTCGACCAGGCACCGCGCACCGCCCAGCGCTTCCAGGTACGGGCCGTGCCCACCCTGATCCTTCTCGACCATAGGGAGGAACTGGACCGCCGGTCGGGCGCCGCGCCCGCGTCCGTACTGCGCGAATGGGTGGAGAATACCCTCGCGCGGCAGGAGGCGCCGGCCTGATGAACACCGACACCGGACACCCGCGCCCGCCGGCCGGCGAGACCCTCGACCCGCACGGCGCCCATCCCCGGCTGACCGCGCTGCAGATTGCCACCCTCGTCCGGGACGGTGAACGGCGCGTGACCAGGGAGGGCGACGTGCTGCTCAGGGAGGGAGAACCGTGCAAGGAGTTCATCGTCGTCCTCAGCGGGACGGTCGAGATCATTCATGACTACGGCGGCCCCGAAGAACGCGTCATAGCCAGGCATGGACCCGGCCGATTCCTGGGCGAACTGGGCCTGCTCGAAGGACAGGTGGCCTTCGACACCGCAGTCGTGGCGAAACCGGGCGCCGTCCTCGCCGTACCCCTGGAGCGCCAACGCGATCTGGTCGCACGCGATCCGGTCCTCGGAGACCTCGTGCTGCGCGCCTACCTCGGCCGCCGCTCCCTGCTCATAGGGCTCGGCGCGGGCTTCCGGATTCTGGGCTCGGCCTACTCGCCCGACACACTGCGGCTGCGCGAGTTCGCCGCACGGAACCGGCTGCCCCACCGATGGACAGACCTGGAGAAGGACCAGGAGGCGGAGGAGGTGCTGCACCGGTTCGGTATCCGCCCCGATGAGACCCCCGTCGTCATCTGGAATGGACGAAAGGTACTCCGACACCCCAGCCCCGCCGACCTCGCCAGCCTCATCGGACTCCCGCACTCCCGGCTGACCGACCTCACATGTGACCTGCTGGTGATCGGCACGGGACCGGCCGGACTCGCCACCGCCGTATACGGCGCATCCGACGGCCTGCTCACCGTCGCTGTTGACGCAACGGCCACGGGCGGCCAGGCCGGCATGTCCTCTCGGATCGAGAACTATCTCGGCTTCCCCTCCGGAATATCCGGCGGCGAACTGATCGAACGATCCGTGCTCCAGGCCCGCAAATTCGGCGCACGGATCACCGTTCCCGCCGAGGCCACCGGTCTCGAACAGCGTGACGGACACTACACCGTCAGTTTCGCGGACGGCTCCGAGACCGCGACGGACACGGTGGTGGTGGCCGCAGGAGTGCGCTACCGCAAGCTCGAAGCCGACGGCATCGGGGGGCTGGAAGGGATCAGTATCCACTACGCCGCCACACTCCACGAGGCCAACCTCTGCCGTGACGACCCCGTGGCCGTGGTCGGCGGCGGCAACTCCGCCGGGCAGGCGGCGCTCTTCCTCGCCGGCCACGCGCCCGAGGTGTACCTGTTGGTCCGGAGCGGCGACCTCGGCAAGGACATGTCCCGCTATCTGGTGGACCAGTTGGAGCGGCACCCGAAGGTAGAGATCCTGACGCACACCGAAGTACGACAGGTCCACGGGGCCGACGTCCTGCGGTCGCTGAACATCGAGGACAACAGGACCGGTCGGCGACGGGAGTTGGCGGCCCGCGCCCTCTTCGTCTTCATCGGGACCCGGCCGCACACCCAGTGGCTCCAGGACACGATCGCCCTGGACTCGCAAGGGTTCGTCCTCACCGGCAGCGACGCCGAATCCGTCGCCGACGAGAAGACCTGGCTGCCACTCGGCCGCAGACCGCAGCTGCTCGAAACCACACTCCCAGGTGTTTTCGCGGCCGGCGATGTCAGGAGCGGGTCCGTCAAACGGGTGACCTCCGCTGCGGGAGAGGGCGCGACAGCGGTCCGACTCGTCCATGAACACCGCGCACGGACCGACATACCGGAAGACCCCAGCACGCCCCCGCCGAGAAGTCGATCGGACATCCGTGCTCGCATACAGCGTGCACGTCACAGCGGGTCGTAAACGAGGGTGTGCAGCGCGGAGACCTTGGCGGTGGGTATCCGGTGACTACGGCGGCCATCGACGCCGGCATGGTGGTCCCCAACGCGGTCGACGGGACGGTGCGCAGCGTGCGCGTCGCCGTCGAGGCCGACGCGGCGGATCCGGTCCAAGGCGGCACGAGAGCCAGCGACACCGTCCCGGCCACCTTGACGGCTTCCCGGCGAGAACCGGAAACCGCCATCACCCGCGCATGTCAACCCAGGCGTGCGAGAAGGCTGTTGTCCAGCCGGGCCAGGAAGTCGCCAACGTTCTCGTACACTTCATCCGCCCCGGCGGCTTCGAGCGCGTCGCGCGGGATTCCGCCGGACAGGACCGCGATGCTCGGTACGCCCGCTCTCGACGCCGCTTCCATGTCCCACACGGCGTCCCCGACGAACACCGCGCGCTCAGCGGGCACCCCGGCCAGGTCCAGCGCGGCACGCACGGGGTCGGGCGCCGGTTTGCCCCGCGGCACGTCGTCCGCGCTCGCGGTTCCGGCGATGACGTCGTCCGCGTCGATCGCCCGGCGCAGAGCATCGAGTTCCGGTCCGGACGCGGACGAGGCGAGGATGTTCGTCCAGCCCCGGTCCGCCAGTACCCGCAGTAGGTCGGCGGCAGAGTCAAAGGGAGTCAGCCGACCGAAGTATGTGCCGTACAGAGTGCTGTGTGCGGCGCTGATCTCGTCGTCCCGGTCTTTGTCCCGGTCGTCGCCGAGCAACTGGGCGATGAGATCACCGGCACCGAGCCCGATCGCCCGGTGGATGTCCGACATGGCCACCTGGTGGCCGGCGCCGCGCAGCGCCTGCCACCAGCTCGTGACGTGCAGGTAGTTCGTATCGGCCAGGGTGCCGTCCACATCGAAAAGCGCCGCGCGTGCCACTGTGTGCCTCACTCTCCCGTTACGGGCCGCAGTGGGCAGCGACCTGTGCACTGCCCAGGAGAACCCTGTTCCCGACACCCTGGTTGTTACGTCGACCGAAGTGGCCACGAATCCCTACTCACCGCTTGTGAGCGAGTCGGACCACGTCCTTCGCGGACTGACCGGATTGTCTTTCTCCTGTGCCCGATCTTGGTCTCCACCAGGTCCCCCCACAGGCCCCGCCGGCACCTGTGAGAAAGGAGGGCGGGAGGGGCCACCGTATGAGCCAGACGACCACTACACCGTTCAACGTCGCGGTCCGTAACGACTTCGATCGCTACCGGCTGGTGGTGAACGCCATCGACCGTGTGCCGGGACTCCGCGCCGGAGCCGTCACACACGACAGCAGGCCATGCCGGACGTACTCACCCGCCATCACGCCTGGATCCGTGAGCGGGCAGGGGTGTGGCCGACTGGGCTTGGCCCGGCTGACGGCCGTCGGCCGTCGGCGATCGCCGGCGTCTCAGAGAGCGCGCAGGGAGGGCAGCAGCGTCTTCTGCGACCAGTCGAGGAAGGGCTCCTGATGCTCGCCGCCGATCTGGACCAGTGCGATCTCGGTGAAGCCCGCCTCGATGTACGGCTTCACAGCTTCGACGAACAGTTGCGGGTCGCTGCCGCACGGGATGGCCTCGGCGATGTCCTCCGGGCGCACATGGCTGGTGGCTCCGGCGAACGCCGTAGGGTGCGGCAGTTCCGAGTTCACCGGCCACGGCCCCACGGACCAGCGGAACTGCTCGTGCGCCCGGGCGACGGCCGCGTCCCTGTCCGTGTCGTAGCAGACCGGAAGCTGGCCGACCTTCGGCTTTCCCCTGCCGCCGTTCGCGTCGAAAGCCTCAAGCAGTTCTCCTTTGGGCTCGGTCGCGATCACCAGATCGGCCAGTCGGCCGGCGAGCGAGCAGGAGCGCTCCCCCGAGACCGCGATGCCGAGGGGCGGCGGCTCGTCCGGGAGGTCCCACAGCTTGGCGTTGTCCACCTCGAAGTGGGCGCCCTCGTGGTTCACGACGTCCCCGGCGAACAGGGCCCGGATGATGCCGACCGCCTCCTCGAGCATTTCGATCCTGGTCCGCGCGGAAGGCCAGCCGCCGCCCACCACATGCTCGTTGAGCTGCTCGCCCGATCCCAGCCCGAGACGGAACCGGCCTTCGGACAGCAACTGCATCGTCGCGGCCTTCTGCGCGATCACAGCCGGGTGATACCGCTTGGTCGGGCAGGTCACATAGGTCATCAGAGGAATACGTGAGGTGGCCTGAGCAGCCGCTCCCAGAACACTCCAGGCATAAGGGGAGTGCCCCTGAGAGGCAAGCCAGGGAAAGTAGTGGTCGGAGGTCACGGAGAAATCGAACCCGGCCCGCTCAGCACCGACCACATGCTCCACGAGCGCGCGCGGGCCTGCCTGCTCCGTCATCATCGTGTATCCGAATCGCACCATGCGGAACGTTTAGCCGATCCCCACAGTCCGGAAACGTCTTGCCACACACGCCTCGGGCGACAACACTACGGCGGCCGGCCTGCCCCTCAGATTTCGGCAGGCCCAGCTGCGGGCCGCTGACCCCACCGCCGGTGGTGACGGCTCCCTCGCGGAACCGCTTTCCGAATGTGTGAAAGAAGTGTGCGAACGGGCTCGACCGTGCCCACTTACCCTTCCACAGGAGGGTCCGCCGCACGCTGACCAGATCGTCCTGAACCTCACTGAGCTGTTCGGTCAGGACTTGACCTGGCTCGAGGCGTCATCTCGCTCGCTCTGCAGACGCTGATGCTCCGCTATGAGCTCATCCACGCGGACGCCTAGTGCTGTGACCTTGAAGATTCACCGTGTTGTCGGTGTCGGCACGCCGTGGTCGGCATGTGCACTCGGCAGGATTTCGGCGCATCTTGCGCACTGGTCGGCAGGCTGTCGGGCTACGTCATCCCGTTGGTAGGCGCCCGCCACCGGTCGGACCAGAAACTTAAGTCTCTACTTGACTTTGCGGGCCTGATGGCTACAGTTAAGTACATGCTTAAGCATGAGGCGGAGGTGGCGGACCGGGTGTTCCACGCGCTCGCGGACGCGAACCGACGGGCGGTGATCGAGCGCCTGACCCGCGGCCCGGCCACCGTGAGCGAGCTGGCGGCCCAGCTCGGTGTGACCGTCGCCGCGACGATCCAGCACCTACGGGTGCTGCAGAACAGCGAGCTCGTGCAGTCGGAGAAGGTCGGACGGGTCCGCACCTGCCAGATCAATCCGGCCGGCCTTCGTAACGCCGAGGCGTGGCTGGAACGCCGGCGCACGGCGTGGGAGCACCGCCTGGACCGCCTCGGCGCGGTCCTCGAGGACCAGTCGAAGGAGTAAGGATCATGACCGACCACCCGGTGAAACACACCACGTTCACGCTGGAGCGGACCTACGACGCTTCGCCCGCCGCGGTCTTCGCGGCCTGGTCCGACCGCGACACGAAGGCAAAGTGGTTCGCGGCCGAGGACGGCCGCTACTCGCTGGACTTCCGGGTCGGCGGCACCGAGGCCGTGCACGGCGGCGACGGGGTCGCCCTTGTCGCGAAGAGCGAGTACCACGACATCGTCCCCGATGAGCGCATCATCTACACCACGGCCCTGTTCACCGACGAGGTCCTGTCGACCGTATCGCTGACCACGGTGGGGTTCGCCCGCGACGGCGACGGGACCCGCTTGGTCCTGACCGAACAGGGCACCTTCCTGGACGACAAGGAACAGCCCGAGTGGCGAGAGCAGGGTACCGGCGACTGGCTGGACGCCCTCGGCCGTCAGGTGGCACAGCGATGACGGCGGACAACGACCGGCAGATCCGCGAGCTGCTGGAGACCCGCACCCGGGCGTTCGGCCGCCGGGACGCCGCCACCGCAGCCGCCGGCTGCGCGGACGACCTCGTGCTGTACGACGCCGTCGGCCCGTTCGTACGCCGCGGCGAGGACCCGGCCGACCGGTTGGAAAAGTGGATCGCGTCGTACCGCACCGGGATCGGACATGAGATCCGCGACCTGGAAATCACCGCCGGAGCCGATCTCGCGTTCTGCCACTTCCTGGTCCGGATCAGCGGCACGATGCGGGACGGCACCGAGGTCGGCATGTGGGTACGCGCGACAAGCTGCCTCCGTCGACAGGGCGGCGCCTGGACGATCGTTCACGAGCACGCGTCGGTGCCCTTCGACGCCGACACCGGCCAAGCCGTGCTCCGCGGTGAACTCTGATGACCCTCCAGCGCCGGGTCCAGGCCGTCATGGACGAACTGGTCGCTTCCGGGGCCGAGACCGGCATGCAGGTCGCCGTCCACCACCGGGGTCATCGGGTCGTCGATGCCGTCGCCGGCGTTGCCGACGGCACGACCGAACGGCCGGTGACCCCGGAGACCTTGTTCTTCAGCTTCTCCACCGCCAAGGGCGTGGTCGCGTTGATCGCCCACCTGCTGGTCAGGAACGGCCTGGTCGGCTACGACACACCGGTGGCGGAGGTGTGGCCGGAGTTCGGGGTGCACGGCAAGGAGACCGTCACCCTGCGACAGGTGCTGACGCACACGGCGGGAGTGCCGGCGATGCCCGGCGGACTCGGCCCCACCGACCTGGCCGACTGGCCACGGGTCTGCCAGGCGATCGCCGGGGCGGAACCGCGATGGCGACCCGGCACTCAGACCGGCTACCACTCCTTCACCTTCGGCTTCCTCGTCGGCGAGATCGCGCACCGGGTCACTGGACAGCCGGTGCGGCAACTGTTGCACGACTGGGTCGCCGCGCCCCTCGGGATCGTCGGTGAGCTGTACTTCGGCGTGCCTCCTACCGCGCTCACTCGGCTCGCCCGGCTGGAGGACGCCGAGCCGCATCCGGCCGAACCGGCGGAGCACGACAGCATCCTGGCACCGTGGGAACGGCAACCCCGGGCGTTGATGGGCAACAGCTCCGACTTCCTCCAGGCCGACATCCCATCCGTGGGCACCTTCACCGCCCGGGGGATCGCGACCGTGTACGCGGCGATCCTGGATGGCCGGTTGATCGCCGCGGACCAGTTGGCGGAGGTGTCGGCGGTCGCCTTCGAGGGAACCGACCAGGTCTTCGGCAACCCCGCCCGGCTGGCCCTGGGCTACCCGCTCGGCCGCGTCGGCGCCCCAGTGGACGAGGCACCGACCACGTTCGGCTGGCCCGGCGGAGGGGGCAGCTACGCGTACGCCAACCCCGCCACGGGGACCTCGATGGCGGTCACCAAGAACCGCCTCACTCCCGACTTCGCCACCGCGCAACGCCTCTCGGACGTCGTCACCGTAGAGCTCGGCTCGCTCGCCTGACGCTGGTGCTGTGATCGGACAGGTTCGCCGGTTGGATCAAACCGTGGTCTTGAGAGGGCGTTCACCCCAGCGGACGCCCTTCTCACAGCGGATGCGCGCCTTCCTTACGTTCGCCGGCCAGGACGTCGTGGTGGCGGGCGTTGGCGTTGCTCCACGGAGTGCTTAGGCGGTTCGCTTCCCGGGAACGTGGCCTGAATGAGGCGGCGCGAGCGGCCGGGGCCGGCAGGGCCGATCTCGCAGCCGCGTCGCCGACCGGCTCTCACCTGCCTCACCCCGGACGCCTGAGCACGACTGGCCCTGATCAACCAGCCTCAGCGCGCTCTGTGCCGACCACCGAAGGAGGAGTGTTCTCGTGCTCAGGCTGGGTTTCCCCGTGATCGGCGTGACGGATATCCCGCGTGCCGTGGCTTTCTGGACATCGGCTCTGGATCTCGTGGCCACCACGGAGTGGCAGAGCGAGACGTGGCGGACGCTGGACCACGCGGACGGTTCCGGCCGGGCCCTGGCGCTGATGCTCAGTGAGTCTCCGGCGCCCACTCGCCCGCGGATCCACCTCGACCTGCTGGTGGACACCACATCTGAGCAGACCGCAGCCGTGCAGCACCTGATCGCGCTGGGCGCCAACAGGATCGCATGGGACTACCCGCCTGCGCCGGACTTCGTCGTCCTCAACGACCCGGACGAAAACGCGTTCTGCGTCGTCGACCTGAGCCGGGCCCCAAGCGGCAGCCACCCGGAGTAGTTCGTGGGCGGTGACAGGCCCTGAATGGAAACCATCACGGCCGAGAGGCAACAGAAGTCGGAATCCGACCAAGGCGGCGCTTCGAATGGCAACGTTCATGTTCCGTTCCACCATCCGGAGCGCGGCGTCGGCCAGGCCCGAGTGGATGTGAGCGACGGCATCGCGGGCACGGCCACCCGCAGGTGCCGGATAGGGGCGTCCAGAGGGGAGCAGAGCACGCACTGTTCGGCGACCTGGCCGCAGAAATCAATCGCGTGGTCGACATTTATTGAGGACAGCAGTAGGACAGCGGCGTTTCGTGGAAGATCGAGTGCCGCGCCTTGACGACGAAGCAGGAGCCCGCTCTCGGCCGGAGAAGTTCGACCAGATCGGCGCGAGGACGGCGAGCGATGTTTCGACGATCTAACCGTGGTGGATCGCCACTCGCCGAAGTTGTCGTTGACGTAGATGGTGGGTGGGCACCTTCCAGCGCCGGGATTCATCGATCAGCCGCCGATGCGAGGCACCACATCCTTGCCGGACGGCACAAGGAGACCGACCTCGGCGTGATCATGTCGATCACCATCAACGCAGAACCGTCATTGCCCCCATACCCGGGCCCGGCGAGAGAGACGCCCCGCCGTGGCCGCGCCGCGCTCCCGGCGTCACTTGCCAGGGGCGGTTGCCGTCGGAGGCGGAACTCAGTCGTCGCCTCTGGGATTGCCCTGGTGCCGAGCCCACAGCGGGGCCACGAACCAGCAGAGCAGGAACCAGACCGCCACCACAACGACCAGCACGGCCGCCCAGGCGTCCCGGACCGCCAATCGCAGCACCAGAAGCAGCGACGACGTCATGGTGCACAACAGGAGGACGAGTCCGAGCACGGTCAGGCGAGAGGCCAGGAGGACCGTCTCGGGCTTGAGCCGTCGGCCGGTGAGAAGGCGATGCAGCGCGACCGGCCCCACCAGGGCCCCGACGGTGGCGGCGCCCAGGACCACGGTCACGGTGTAGATGTGTCGGTCGGCATCTGAGAGGTCGGTGAAGCGCTGCTGGAAAACGACGGTGAGCAGGAATCCGAAAAGGATCTGGACCCCTGTCTGGGCAACCCGCAGTTCCTGGAGCAAGTCGCCCCAGCGCCGGTCGGCGCGCTGCTCCGGGGTCTCGTCTCCCCTACCCCGGTTCCGTGCGCCAGTCTGCCTTCGCCCTAAAGAGCCTTCGTGGTCCCGCATGCGTTTCGACTCCCGAGTCAGTCAAGTACGGACGGCACCGCTCCGTATCCCCTTCGAAGAATGCAGTTCGAGGTAGCCGCCACACGGGTGCCGCGCCGGACACGCCCTGTGCCATGCGGCAACCTGCGCACTGTCCGGCAGCACCTTCTCCGCGAGACCTGCGACTTGGTCCACCCCGGCCCCGATCCTCGTCTCGCCACCAACCCAACCGCGCGGTCGCGTCAGCCCGCCTGCGCGCCCTCCTGGCCGAAGCGCATGTGGATGAGGTGTCGCTCGCGCTCATCGAGCCTGTGAAGTAGAGGGGCCAGTGCATGGAGGTTCTCCACGCGCGCCATGCCCAAGTCCCAGTCACTCAGGGTGAGGGCGAGAGTTCTGCGGGCTGGCCATCGTCGTCACTGCTGGGGGTACCGAGAGACCAGGTGGTGTAGTCGGCGAAGGCAACGGTGGCTTCAGTGACCTCTTCCTCCGGCAGGCTCCGGTGAGCGGCGAGGTCGGCGACAGCTGAGGCCGCCAGTTCCGGTTGGACTTACTACAGCTGGTACGCCAACAAGAACAGGTGCCTGGAGGTTGGCGCAGAGCTGTTCAGCCAAATCGGCCAGCACGAGATCGGCTACAAGTGCGAGCACAACGCCTGGGCCATGTGGGAGCTGTACTACTGGCAGCCGTGATCAGGCGCCTGGCCTTCTGACCTGAACATCGTCTGGCTCGGATAGCCACCGACAACGACAACGCCTCGTCCCCGGCATTTCGGCCGCCAGGGACGGGGCGTTTCTCCCGCCGCACGGCTCAGTGGTGCAGTGCGCGCAGGAGATGGCGCAACACGATCACCGTGAACTGGCGGGCCGGGGGAGGTGGCTGATCGCCTCGCACAGCCCGTTGGCGCTGTCGGTGAGTTCGAGTTCGCCCCGGACCGCCCGCAGGCTGCGCGCTTATCGGCCCCTTAATGACGAACGCGGGGTCCCGCGTTTCGCGTTCCAGCTGGGCGGTGACGTGCCGGTGGAGGACCGCGAGGGTGCGAAGTTCCAGATCGCCTTCCTGAGCACCCCTACCGGTGCCGGTCCCTGGTCAGCGCGGCGGTCAGTCGCGCAGTTTGCGAGGACCGGGCGGCGGACGGTGTTGGCGGGTCGGGGACTTACTGCCCGCGAGGTCAGATCTTCCAGAGGGTGACGGCCCACGCCGCGACGCGTGCGTTGCCGAGGACCAGGACGTGGTCTCCCGTGGTCAGGGTGCCGGTGGCGAGGAGGCGGTCGAGGTTAAGGACGACGTCCATCGGTCCCAGATGTCCCCACCGCGCGAGGTTCTCCCCGCAGACCGGGTGGATCGGCAGGTCCAGGGCCTGTTCGTAGAAGCGGTACGCGCCGGTGGTGGTGTTCGGCATCAAGGTCGCGCTCACGTCGCCCTTGGTCAGCCCGGCCTCGGCCAGGACCTCCTCGACGAGCGCGGCCGTATGGGTACGGCCGCTCATGGCCAGTTCGAAGACCCGGGGCCCGCCGGCGCTCTCGTGGGACGACTCCTGGCCGGGGGTGCGCGGGTGGGTGCCAGCGAGTTCGTGAAACCGTCCGTCGGCACGCATCCGGTGGGCCACCAGTGCGGGCCGGCCGCTCCGCACCAGAGTCATCGCGAACGCCCCGTCACCGACGACCATCACCGGGTGGCGCACCCGGCCGCCGTCGGCGGGCCTGCTGCCGTACGTCACCATCACACTGCGCCGCGTCGGGTCGGCCGCCAACAGGTCGCGGGCTAGGCCCCAGGCCACGGCCGACGCGGCGCACCCCGACCCCGCCACGGTGAATGGGAAGGCCGTCATGCCCGCCGCGTGCTGGACGCGGGCCGCGTCCGTGCCGACGTCTCCTTCTCCCGGCCGCGCGGCGATATGGATCATCACATCCGGCTTGTGCGGGTACGCGGCTAACAGATCCCGGCACGCGCGAGCGGCCAGCGCACCCGCGTCGGTGTCCGCGTGCACACCCACCGTACGAACCCCGGAGGTGTCCGCTCCGCCGGACGCCGCGTGCTCGAGCCCGGCGAACTGGGGAAGGTCGACGACCCGTACGCCCTCGTCGGGCAGCAGACAGTGCACAGCGCCGATACCGAAACTCATCGAACTCCCTCGATCGCGTGCACCGCCGACGACAACCGGCCCGCCCAGGTACCTCCTTCGGCGATGCTCATCCCTCCCGTCGGACACGTCCCATCTGATCCCGGGCGCCGTCGCGACACAGCCGGTCGGCCACTGGAGATCGGTCCCCGAACGCGCCACGCCTTCTCGAATCTCCCCACGATCACACCGGCCTCACGCCGGATCCGGGGAGGCGTACCGAAGCATCCACGCGCACCGGCATCCGACCCTCACGCCCAGCGTGCGATTGCACGCCCGTCGCGCCCGCGTGGCGGGCCGTGACGTACCGGAATCGGGCGTACGTACGGGCACCCAAACGGCTGACGCGGCTACGGCGTCAGCGATCTGCTGACGCCCCTTCCCCGGTCCGGCGTGTGGGCGGGCCCGAGCTCTCGGGCGATAGAGGCGGAGGTGAGCATCGTGAGCAAGGGCAAGAGCAGTGGAGGGAAAGGCCGTGGCGGTGGGCGTACTCCGATGACTCAGCAGGCCGGTCGCGGATTCAGTCCCGGTCCGCGAGGGATTCGTCGAGCAGGTCAGCCATGACAGGCTTCGGCTCGCGGGCACAGTCGGCCGGCGACCGGAACAGCAAGGGCGACGGCCGGCGGTAGTCAGTAGGCGATGCGGACGACGCTGACCATCAGGATCCGTCGGCATGCGTGCCCAAGGCGTGGATCTCATCCGCAGTCCGGTGCAGTTCGTCGTCCTCCGCGGCCAGCAAGAGGGTGTACCCGTTCTCGGCGAGCAGTCTGGCCAGCTCGAAGCGCCCATGACGACGGCTAGGCGCTGGTGTCCTTCATGGCCCTCCGAGTCCCCACAGCCCTAGTCTCAAGCAGTTGCTGTTCGTGGCGGATGCGGTGGGGTCGCCTGCGCCGCACCCGCCGGACAGGCGCGCCGCTCCCGCACATGTGCGTGGAGGGCAGGGGTGCCGGATTCGACCGCGGCATTTCGGGAACAGATGAGTGCCCCGTTGCCCAGCGACAGGAGTCACACGATGGCCGAGGAAACCCAGAAGCCCACGGACCCGGTGAGCAAGCACCCCCAGCCGGACTTTCCACAGCAGGATCAGTCGCATCCGGGGTGGAGCGGGCCGATGGACCCGCCGCCGGACCACGGCGAGGAATCATACGAGGGCCACGGCCAGCTCGCTGACCGCAAGGCCCTGATCACCGGCGGCGACTCCGGCATCGGACGGGCCGTCGCTCTGGCCTTTGCCCGCGAAGGCGCGGATGTCATGTTCAGCCACCTGGAGACCGAGGAGGAGGACGCCCGCGAGACCGTACGGCTGGTGAAGGAGGCCGGCCGGAGAGCGGTCGCCGTCCCGTGCGACCTGCGCGAGGAGGCGCAA
Source organism: Streptomyces sp. NPDC006643 (assembly GCF_042870175.1). NCBI lineage: Bacteria > Bacillati > Actinomycetota > Actinomycetes > Kitasatosporales > Streptomycetaceae > Streptomyces > Streptomyces sp. NPDC006643. Next base: position 187,239 of record NZ_JBIAHA010000020.1, read on the forward strand.
TGCCGGGACCTCGTCGGACGGGCCGTCACGGAGTTTGGGCACATTGACATCCTCGTCAACAATGCCGCTTACCAGATGTCCCAGCCCGACGGCATCGGCAGCATTTCCACCGAGCAGTTCGACCGGGTCGTGCGCACCAACCTCTACGCCATGTTCTGGCTCTGCAAGATGGCGCTACCGTCCATGCCGAGGGGCGGAAGCATCATCAACTCGGCCTCCGTGCAGGCGTACAAGCCCAGTCCGCACCTCCTCGACTACGCCATGACCAAGGGCGCGATCGTCACTTTCACCCAGGGGCTCGCCCAGATGGTCGCGAGGGATGGCATCCGTGTGAACGCCGTGGCCCCCGGCCCGGTCTGGACCCCGCTGATCCCGGCGACAATGCCCGACACCGCCGAATTCGGGAAGCAGTCACCCCTCGGACGACCCGCCCAGCCCGCCGAGATGGCACCCGCCTACGTCTTCCTCGCCTCGCCCCGGGCCAGCTACATCACCGCCGAGATCGTCAACGCCACAGGCGGCACACCTCTCCCCTGATCCCCGGCAGACCAATGGAAGGACATCAGTAAGGTCGGTTATTCATGGATCACTCGCAGGTGCCTGTGCTCGACGCGCCGGCGGCCAATCACCGGCGCGGGTACGTGCCGTTCACCCCGCCGAGGCACGCACAGGGCCGGGGACCAGGGAACACGTAGCCACGCCACCATGTATGCCTCAACCAGACCCTGCACACCCGCCTCGACCTCAGCACAACGCGGCACGACGTCTATCACTCCGCGCACGCTGTGAAGGCGATGCGAAAGGCCACGTCCTGCTACCGGGAGGCACCGGCCTCCCATACTCCCGGGGTCACCCGATCCCACATACGTCCCACAAAATGCCTGATGTTCCGTCAGGCAACCGAAGAAGCGCAGTTCAGAGGCACTGGACAGCGAATACGCCAAGCGCCTTCTAAGCGCTCGCTCCAGAGGGCGCTTCCTTAGCAACCGACACGCCGGTGGCGGTTCTTCGGCCAGATGTGAACCACCGGTGTGCTCGTCTTGACGCCAACGGTAGAGAGCCAGGTACACAGCAGGAACAGACGACACGACTGGCATAAGGCGCGGTATCGGATGGGGAGGTACTCGGAGGGGCGACCGCAGGCGGGGACCGGCTGCCGTTCGGCCAGACGTACCGGCAGTCGCACTCCTCAGTCGCCCCGAAGGGGGGCCGCCACACGCTGTTCATGGGTCTGCGCGGGTCGGACCGCGTGTTGCGATCCTCGGTCGTCCCGGAGGGTGACCGCCACCACCGGCATCGTCGGCCTGGTCCTCGGCTTCCTCTCGCGGTTGCGACCCTCGGTCGCCCCGGAGGGTGACCGCCACATTTCCTCACCCGCCGTAGGCGAGGTACCGGTAGTAGTTGCGACCCTCGGTCGCCCCGGAGGGTGACCGCCACTTCGATGCCCTTGCGATCACCGGCCGGGACCTCCGGAGTTGCGACCCTCGGTCGCCCCGGAGGGTGACCGCCACCGCGGGACAGGCGTCGACTCGGACGGCGTAGGTGTAGTTGCGACCCTCGGTCGCCCCGGAGGGTGACCGCCACTCCCGACCGCCTTCTCGACGACCCCCGTCGTCATGACGTTGCGACCCTCGGTCGCCCCGGAGGATGACCGCCACGCGGGGCACGACAGCCTCCTGAAGCGTTGTTGAGCCGTTGCGACCCTCGGTCGCCCCGGAGGGTGACCGCCACTCCAGACCATCGCGCCCCTGATCGGCGCGAGCGAGAGTTGCGACCCTCGGTCGCCCCGGAGGGTGACCGCCACTCCAGACCATCGCGCCCCTGATCGGCGCGAGCGAGAGTTGCGACCCTCGGTCGCCCCGGCG
>NZ_JBIAHA010000020.1:189199-210828 GCF_042870175.1 Streptomyces sp. NPDC006643
TGAGGGTGACCGCCACGTGGAGCGGACGGGACTGGACAGGGCCGAATCCGAACGTTGCGACCCTCGGTCGCCCCGGAGGGTGACCGCCACTTCGATGCCCTTGCGATCACCGGCCGGGACCTCCGGAGTTGCGACCCTCGGTCGCCCCGGAGGGTGACCGCCACTCCTGGACCCGGAAGACTGGCACGGACAGCTCGCGGTGTTGCGACCCTCGGTCGCCCCGGAGGGTGACCGCCACACGGGTGCTGAACCGCGGCTTCAAGGTCGACGCCACCGTTGCGACCCTCGGTCGCCCCGGAGTGGCGGTCGCCCTTCGGGGCGGCCGAGGATCGCAACGTCTCGCACTGCCAGCAGAGCCAGCCTTCGGGTACCGGTGGCGGTCGCCCTTCGGGGCGGCCGAGGATCGCAACATCATGCGACTGTCGTGGTGGGCGGGGGACTGGGTGTGGCGGTCGCCCTTCGGGGCGGCCGAGGATCGCAACACGATCGCGGTGGTCACCCAGACCCGAGCCCCGGCGGTGGCGGTCGCCCTTCGGGGCGGCCGAGGATCGCAACCGTCTCCTCGGCGCCGCACCGCCGGCACCGGTACTGTGGCGGTCGCCCTTCGGGGCGGCCGAGGATCGCAACGACCCGATGCTCGACGTCGGCCTCAACGCGACCGCGTGGCGGTCGCCCTTCGGGGCGGCCGAGGATCGCAACTCGGAGATTGCCTCGCACGTGTACGCGACGCGGAGTGGCGGTCGCCCTTCGGGGCGGCCGAGGATCGCAACCGACACGCTTTGCCTCAAGGAAAGCCATCAACGCCGTGGCGGTCGCCCTTCGGGGCGGCCGAGGATCGCAACCCCGGGGGCAGTTGATACCGCCGACGTCCCCACGAGGGTGGCGGTCGCCCTTCGGGGCGGCCGAGGATCGCAACACCGAGTGCGCCACAACTCGCCCCGACGGCCGGCCCTGTGGCGGTCGCCCTTCGGGGCGACCGAGAATCGCAACCTCGGTGACGAGCGGCGTCGTTAGCTCGGGGCCGAGTGGCGGTCGCCCTTCGAGGCGACCGAGGATCGCAACGCCCCGCTCGGCATGTCGATGGGCAGCGCCGTGGCGTGGCGGTCGCCCTTCGGGGTAGCCGAAGAGCGCAACGCTCTCGGAGGGGACTCGCTGACCTCGATCCGGGCGTGGCGGTCACCCTACGGGGCGGCCGAGGATCGCAACACCGGGGCCCCGTACGGTCCGCCGCCCGGCGCGGCCGTGGCGTTACCCTTCAGGGTGGCCGAGGATCGCAACTTGCACAGCAGGCCGTTGCGGAGCGGGTCGTGGATAGGGGCGGTCGCCCTCCGGGGAGACCGAGGATCGCAACATCGACCGCCGTTGGCCCGTCGCCTGGTGGATGGCCCACGTGGCGGTGGCTTCCTCCGGGCGACCGAGGATCGCAGCCGTGATGGACAGCCTGGACATGCCGGTGGCGGTAGAACAGGCCCCGGTTGATGACGCTGGCATCGACGCAGCGCTTGTATGCCGCCATGACCGGCGACCCGCTCTCGTCCAACCCGAGCAAGTCGATTCGGCCCCCATGAACCGGCCCCGTGCCGTACTCGCTCGCCAGAAAACGGACACCCAGCGGCGTCTCCATGTGCGCCTCGGCAAGGCCCTCCACATCCGCCTCGACCCTCAGCAAGACGCGGCGCGACCTCGGTCACACCGCTCTTCGTCGTGTGGAACAGCTTCAGGCCCGACACCCTACCCCTCCTCGGCTCAGAGAGCATCAACGCCGAGTGGGCACGAGTTTGCTTGCGTGGACCGGCTTCGGAGTCGTGAAAGAAGTGTGCGAATGGGCTCGATCGTGCCCGCTTGCCCTTTCCATAGGCTGGCCCTCGCAGGGCCCCTCCGGGGCCTCGCCGTTGTCCAGCACCAATCCAGCACGGTGCGGGTGACGAGGGGTGACGACAGGTGACGTGGGATCAGATTGTCCAGCACCTATCCAGCACGGGAAAATACTAGGGGCCCGATCCCAGAGGATCAGACCCCTATTTACCTGCATGTTTGCCAGATCAGTGACGTGGTGCTAAGCCACCCGCTACACGTTGAAGCGGGAACTTCACCACAGGCTCATGCCATGAGCGGCACGTTCCCGTGGGCTCGTTGGCGAGAGGCTCGCGTCTGGCACGACAGCCCCACGCCCGCCCCGCGTTGGCCACGTGGCCAACGCGTGACCAACAGCGGTCAGGAACAGGCAGAAACACCCTGATCAGGTCCGATCTAGACGGAAGGCGAGAACCGCCAATCGGACCGTAAACTGCCTAGTCAGAGAGCCCTCACGTCTCTATCAGGCCAGGGGTGGCGGCCCCGGTCGTGCACGAGGCACAGGTGGTTCGCGGTGGAGATCCCGGCGAGTGCGGTGGCTTCCTCCCGCCACCGACCGAAACGTCGCGGTCTGCGCCTTCATGCCGCAACGAAACAGCGGGACGCATGCCTACAGCCGACGGCTCGCCCGCCTCCTCACGAGCTTGAGTGCTTCCCGTACCCCGCGGCGCTACGTGACGAGAAGGGCGGGAGGACTCGGTGCCGGGCTCGCCCTGCAACCGCTCCCAAAGTCCGGGGCGAGCCGGGAGGACGCGTCCTCCCGGGAAGGCCAGCGGCACGCCTCCACCAAGCGGCCAGCGTGCGCATCGGTAGACCAGGTGCCTGAAATCCGGTGACCGCACGTCAACAGCCAGGCACCAGGCTTCGTGAACGAAACCATGCGGCGAAGCCGTCGACGTGGGTGGGCGGCGACGCCCGTACGGGTGATCGAGACACCGCAGGCGAACCGCCGTGGACGCGAGTTCCGTTGGACAGGGCATGGACGATATCGATGTGACGCAAATTCCTGAGCCGGGCCTGGTTGTCCTGGACGTCACCGCTCACGACGAGGCGACCGCGCACGCAGTGATAGCCGTACTCGAACAGACGTGGGCCACCTCCGGCATCACCCCCGTACAACGGGTGCCCGGGGTGCCGGGAGTCCGTGCCCGCGTGCATGCGGACATCCGGCGCCCCGTCACCCCGCCCGATCCCCTCAACTCTCCCTACGGCGCGGGGGCGTAGACAACGGCCGCGTTCTCGCAGGGCCCGTCCGCGAGGACCTTCAGCGCCTCCAGCTCGCGCTTGTCGACACTGAGGTTCCAGCGGAGCTTGGTGGCGACCCACTCCCCCACGTAGCGGCACTGCTGTCCGGTGGCCGGCGGCAGCCAGTCGGCCGGGTCCTTGCCGGCCTTCGACCTGTTGGTGCGCGCGGTCACCGCGACCAGCGACGTTTCCACGTCCTGGTCGTTGGCGTACGCCTCACGGCGCTGCCCGGTCCACGCGGAGGCTCCGGAGTCCCACGCCTCGGCGAGCGGGACCATGTGGTCGATGTCCAGCTTGGCGGGGTCGGTGACCGTCTGCTCGTCGTAATAGCTGAACCACCGCCCGCCGGACAAGGCGCAACTTCCGCTCACCTGAGGGGACTCCAGCGCCTCGGAAAGGAGGACCTCGCTGCGCGTGTGGCACCCGTCAGCCGGATCGAGGCCGACGTTCCAGTGCCGGAAGGACGTGCGCTGACAGCCGTTCCGGCTCTCCACCTCTTCAGGCAGCTGCCCGACAGCGTCCGAGAGCACAAGCACCTCGGCGTGGGCCGGGGTGGCGGAGAGAAGGGGGACGAGGACAGCGGAGAGCGCGAGGCCGCGCAGCAGGTTCTTGATCACAACCGGCAGTGATACCGGCTCCTGGTCGGTCATCGGGCCGATCGGTGTGCCCACTCCCCCGTACGGACGCAGACTTTTACCGCAGAAACGATCAGCTCAGGCGCCGGTGCAGGACCGTGCGCGGCGTGAATCGGATGGCCGTTCTGTCGTGGCGTACGGCAGGTCGTTGGGGAGCGCGTCCTCGCCGAGCAGTGCCTCGGCACAGGGAGTCACCTTCTGACGGAGTGGGCTGTCACACCCCGGCGCTACACTCGTGCGAGGGATCGGAAGTGACGGAACGACAAGCGGGAGGACGGGGTGTCCACAGAGTCCGAGGCGTTCCCCGACGCGATCCAGGTGCGCTCTGATTCTCGAATGCGGTTCTCCAGTACAGATATCAGGATCTCCGGTTCATACGTCAAACAGACGAGGCTGCTCCCTGTATTTGTGGACGAGATGGACCTAACTCCCACTGAGATCCGCATTGCGGAGGGCCTCTACGAAAAATTCTCTCGGAGCTTTTCTGAGCTATTCGAGACATCAATTGCCGAATGCCTCCAGAAGATTGGACGCCTTAACAGGTCGCGTCCCCCAGTTAAGCCACCGAAAGAACGTCTGCGTGAAGCGGCAGAAGCACTGCGCAGTGCACCCATAGGAGATGGGACGCAAAATTTGGTTGCGGAGTTTCTCTCCGCCCTTGCGGAACTTCTTGCCTACAGGGTGAGCTCCCAGCGCCGCAATCTACTTTTGCTCCTCGTGGTTGTGGGTGTGGAACCCCGTGATTGTCCAGTCTGGGTTCCCATCCCACTCGATACATCACCACAGGTCGCACCACGTGGCCCGAACTCTGTCTTCCCCGTGATGATCTACCGGGGCGGGCATCACAGCAGTCGTGCGTTTGGGAGCGCCGTACTGGCTGCCTAGGTGACCCGCCGACCGTTCGAGGTCGGAAGGTTCAGTATCATGTTTTCCCTGCCGGACGCGGCCCCTTGGTGGGCTGTCTTGGGCGTGGCGGCCCTCGCAATCGTTGTCTTCGGTGTTACGCGTTTCGTCCGCGCGGTGTGGCCGCAGTCCTCCGCTCACCGCAAGGAACTGTTGCGAGAGTGGCAGCGACAGCGTGAGCAGGAGCGAGCCCGTAAGCATGAGCAGGATATTGCTCTCCAGCGGAAGGAACTCGACAACCGAGGATGATGGGATCACGGGGCAACGACTGCCTCAGTCCCGCCCTAGCTCTGTCCTGAGATCCTTTCCCGCCTTGACAAAGCGGCACCCGTGGCACAAGACCTGGACGGTGGCCCCCTCATCGCGCTGAGGCAATGCGCGCCCCAGGCTCGCGGTGACCATCCACCCTGAGCCTGAAGAGGGCTCACCCATGGGCGGTTCGCGCCCTTGCACGAAGCGGCGGAACCGCCCCTCCTCCACGAGGTCCCAGAAGCCGAAGTCCTACAGCCTCAAAGACCGCAGATCCCACATGGGTCCCACAAAACACCCGACGTCACGTCAGGAAGGTTTAAAGGCACAGGTAAAAGGGACTGCCCACCGAATACGCCAGGCGCCTTCTAAGCACTAACTCCAAGCGGCAATCCCTCAGCAACCGAGCACCGGGGATATTCCCTGACGGTGGCTCATGGATGTTCTCCCGCATGCCACCACCCACGAGTGGCCGCCGAAGGACTTCCGCTGAGTTCGTGAACCGCAAGGGTGGCCCCCTTGACACCAACGGAAAAACCCATGTGATCGCATGGAATACCAATTCGAAACGACGCGATATCGGACTGACTGACGGCGGGTGTGCTGAGTTGCAGTAGCCCCGAAAGACGACCGCCTCTGAGCGGTCCAGATCCGCTCGCTGGTGCTGATCCCGTTGCGACCCTCGGCCACCCCGAAGGGCAACCGCCACTCCACCCGGCGGGCGGCTTGGGGATGGTGCCTTGGTAGTTGCGATCCTCGGTCGCCCCCAAAGGCGACCGCCACCGGAGTCCCGGCCGGATGCCGCCCGATCGCAGGGATGTTGCGATCCCCGGTCGCCCCGAAGGGTGACCACCACATCGAGGTGGGGCGCACAGCGTTGACGGTGGTGGTGTTGCGATCCTCGGTCACCCCGAAGGGTGACCGCACCACCACAGCGGTGATGATCGGGCTAGTGCGGCCGGTATGGAAGTTGCGATCCTCGGCCGCCCCGAAGGGTGACCGCCACGGGGCATGCTGCCCAGCCCCAACCGCCAGGCGGTGTGGTTGCGATCCTCGGCCGCCCCGAACAGTGACCGCCACCCGGCCGGCCGTCCAGCACAAAGGTCGATGACGGCCTGGCGGTTGCGATCCTCGGTCGCGGCGAAGGGTGACCACCACGATGAAGCCAGCGCCCCATACATCGTTGGCCTCGACCTGTTGCGACCCTCGGTCGAGCCCCGAAGGGTGACCGCCACTGATGCCCGGGCCGGGCCGAGTGTGCCGTGTATGCGTTACGATCCTCGGCCGCCGCAAGGGGTGAACCGCCAGTCGTAGATGCCAGCCATCCGGATGACTCGCGCGGCGTTGCGATCCTCTGCCGCTCAAAAGAGCGACCACAGGCTGGAGACCATCTCGTCAAAGCCCCAACCCTTCCAGTTGCGATCCTCGGCCGCCCCGAAGGGCGACCGACAGTGGGCCCCTGCTGGCCGAGGGTTCCGACGTCGGAGACGTCTTCGTTCTTAGCCACGACGACGAATCGGTCCAGTGCGAACAGAGCTGCACCCAGGTCTTCGGCTTGGGTGCCGTTGCGATCCTCGGCCGCCCCAAAGGGCGAACGCCACCATATTCGACGGTGCCCGCTTCCACCTCCAGACCAAGTTGCGACCCTCGGTCACCTCGGAGGGCGACCGCCACCTCTTCCCCGCCCGCCCGACGCTTGTTCACCTCGAAGTTGTGATCCTCAGACGCCCAGGCTTGCCGTTCTGACACGAGACATTCCCGGAGACCTCGTTGGGATCCTCGGTCGTCGCGGAAGGCGGCCTCCACACCAGCGTCAGCCCCAGCCTTCACCGCGCAAGACAGGTTGCGATTCACGGGCGCCTCCGGAGAGCGACCGCCTTCGTGAGAGGCAGTGGCTCGACTCCTGAGTGGCGAAGAAGTTGCGATCCTCGGCCGCTCTGGATGGCGACCGCCTCGTCGTAATTGCCGGGCATGAAGCCGCACCGGTGGGTGTCACGAACCTCGGCCGCCCTGACGGATGACCGCCATTTATCTTCCATGTTTGGAAACCAGGTGTCTTCGATGTTGCAATCCGAGCGGCCCTGGCAGACAAGTTCAGTCGATGAGCTGCGTCAGGGTCACTCCCGTGGGAATCTTGTCTTTGTCGATGGTGATCCGATTGGTGTAGTCGTCCCAGGACCGTGCCTCGCTGTGGCCGAGAGGCTTGATACGGATCAGGTCGAAGAGCTTGTGGGCAGGGGCGCGTCCGTAGGCGTCGTCGTGGGAGAAGACGTACAGGCCGCGGAGAGCCATTTCGCCGCGGGAGGATGCCCGGTCGTGGTCGAACATCATGGTCAGAGCCTGCCAGTAGGCCGTGAGGTCTTCCGGGGTGACTTTGGCCTTGGCGCCGAGCGCTCCGGAGTAGAAGCCGTGGCCGCGGTAGAGGCCGTAGGGGATGTAGTGCTTGTTGCCCATCTCGGTGACCTTGCCCTTGGCCAGGTCCTCGGGCTTGTTCGGCGCCACTCGGGTAATGCCAGCCTCGAGCGGGGTGACGGTGTCGATGGTGCGAGAGAAGGTGAGCTGCATGGGCCCGCGGGCCCTTCCCGCGTGCTTCTTCTGGTCTCCCACGGACATGACGGCTCCGAAGAGACGCACGTCGTAGAAGTTGCGGATCATCCACTCCTGCGCGGTGGCGGTCTCGCCTTCCTTGGCGCCCCCTACGATGTAGGCGCGCTGGATCTGCGGGTTGAGGGCGACGCCCTCTTCGATGTACATCTCGAAGCCGGGCTGGCCCTGGTGGACGAGGGTGATGGTGTTGCGGATCTTGCGCTTGAGGGCGACGTCGGTGATGAGGCCCTGTCCGGTGATGGGGTCGGTGCGGGGCATGCCGCCGGCGTCGGGGTCACCGTTGGGGTTGCCGTCCTTGACGTCGATCAGGAAGACGTAGTCGTGCTTGCGGGTGGGGTCCAGGTGCGCGTCGGTCATGGTTGTGCTCGGTGTCCTTCCGGGACTGTGGCGTCGTGGTAAACCAACGGCGGCGCTATTAGAGGGTGTTGTCCGGGGAGTCGAGGTCCTTGGCGAAGGCTTCGGGGAGGGCGTCCGCTTCCTGCTCTGCGGCGAGTTCCTTGCCGGCTTCCCTCGCCTTGATGGCTTCTGCCGCAGCGCGTGCGGAGTGAGCTCGCTGGTGGTCGTAGCCGAGGATGAACAGGGCCTGCTGTTCGGTGCTCAGGTGGGCGGGGATGGCATCGAGCAGGTCGAAGGCGTCCCGCAGTCTGCTGTCCATGGCCTTGGCCGCGGGCCCACTGGTGCGGGCGATGGTGCGCAGGTGCGGTCGTGCTCCGATACGGAGCCGGGTGAGGACGGCTCGGGGGGAAACCACCACCGTGCTCAGGTACTTGTCGGTGATGGTGGTGTTGACCTTGGGCATGGCTTTGCGCTGGATCGCTTCGAGCATGGCCATGATCCGTCCGCATACGTAGCCGGGCTCGGTTGACTGGGGGTTCAGCTGGGGCACACAGAGCTCCTTGTGGCGAGTGGTCGTACGGATCAGGGCGAGGCGCAGCAGGGCGATGCGGGGTCGGTCGAGGTGGTGGTCGGCGCGGACACGCTGCAGGAGGACCGGCAGGAGATGGGCCGGTGGCGCGGCGCCGTGGAGGGCGGCTTTGATGAGGTCTGCCTGCAGGTGCTTGGGGATGGTGGTGTCGACGTACTTGTTCTTCCGCTTGTCCCAGCGGGCGCAGGCGAGGGCGAGTCGCCAGACCGACCAGTAGGTGTAGGTGTTGTTCCAGCCGTCCCAGGTCTGCTGGTCGGTGAACCAGGTCCCGAGTCTTTGTTTCAGTTCGGGGACGGGGATGGTGATCCAGTCGGCGACGATGACTCTGTTGGTGTTCACCCGCAGGGTGAGAGCGTGGAAGGCGTTCTCATCGAGGACTGTCAGTGCGTCTCTTCCCCGCCGGGGGTGGCTGACTCCGGCAATGAGTTGGGCCACCTCCTCGGGCTGGGGATCGCGCAGGGTCCACATGGGGGTGTCGGTATCGGGAGCGCGGGTCCACCAGACGATGGCGGAGTCGTCGGCAAAGGCGCGGTGTCCGGGGTCGGCGAGCAGCGTGTTCAGGGCGGTGGCGGACTTGGTGCCGCAATCGACGCAGATGGGAGTGGCACCGAGCTGCTTGGTGCCGGCCCTGAAGTGGGCGGGCTGGTTGAGGCAGACCAGCTGGGTGTTCATCCCAGAATTGGGAATGCCCTTGATGGGAACCGGGAGCGTGGACAGCAACGGCATGACGTGTCCGCACACGAGGCAGAGTCCCTGATTCGCCTCTCCCGCCTTACCGCTCTTCGCCTTCTTGACCTTGTCGGCCCACCAGCTCCTGGCCTCCGCCAGGTTGTGGATCCACTCGCCGTCCACGCTGACGGCGACGAGGTGGTCCTTGTCCATCTCTAGCGGCCACGCGGTCGGCGTCTGGCTGTTGAACCAGGTGGTCACCGCCTGCGCCTGGGGAAGCTGCGGGTGGTCGTTGCACCAGGACGTGACCAAGTCACGAAAGGAGGCGTGCCGGGTCCTCGCCTTGGTGACGTCGGCAGCGTTGGTCGAGAGGACCTTCTCCCCGTCCGGCCAATACGCGAGCCCCGGATGGGCCAGCACGAACTGCGCGGTGTCAGCGAACAGAATCGGTGCCGGCTTGGACCCGGAGCGTCCCGTGTACGGCGCGGTGATCTTTCGCTGTTCCTGGCGGAGGTCGATGACCAGCGGTTCGGCGTTCCCCTTACCCGTGCTGGAGAGATCGATCTGCCACATGACCCGGCGAGCGAGGTAGAACTCGGGGGTATCGCCCGGGCGGCTGTCGGCTTGCTGGACGAGGCTCTGCAGCAGCACGTCAGGCCACCTCTTCCGCCGAGGGGCGTCCCTCGGCTCCGGGCATGCCACTGACCTCGGCGGGGGCGAGCGAGCGGTCGGGCACGTGGAGAACGCCGTGCTTGAGGCCGGCTCGGAACCAGTGGTAGCGCTCTTTGCCCTTCGGGAGGTACTCGATGTGGTGGAGCATCAGCCCGAGCTCGTCGATGGGCGGAATGCCTGCCTGGTCGGCGGCAGTGACCGCGCCAGCTTCCTCAGCCGATCCGCGAGGCCCGAAGAAGGCTGCGAACTCGCGGCAGCCGAAATGGGGCTGTTCGTAGCAGGCGCCGCGTGCGAGCCGTCGGTCGAACTGGTCGCGGTACTTCGGCAGGGGCGCGGTGCACCGGTCGGTGGCGTGGATGGTCGCGTGGATGCGGTAGGCGACGTCGCTCAGCGCGACGGTGACCCGCTGGCCACGGTCCTCGGCGACGTCGTAGCGGTAGCCGTTGTTGGCTCGCAGGCTGTCGTAGGCGTTCTTGGTGATGATCGAGTTGTTGACTTCGTTGCGCCGGAAGCGGGTCCACCTCACCGGCTTGAGCTGCTCGATCCTCTCGACCCGGTAGGTCATCTCCGGCTTCCAGAGGATGGCCTCCAGTAACCCCCTCGCCGCGGAAGGGGTCATGGTCGGATACGAGACCCGCTCGACCTTGAGCTCCGGACGCGTGAAGCAGGCCAACGACCCCCACGCCTCCACCTCTACGTGGAGCGGCCGGTCCGCGCGCTCACCGCGTCGCCGGGTCTGCTGTCTGGTCATGCAACTTCCCCCTCCATGTGCGGCTCGGCCGGTTGTCAGTGCTGCCCGTTACCGTCACGACACTGGCGATCGACCCGGTTTCTCTGCGGCCACCAAAACGCCGCTGTGACCCCAGGTCGACAGATGCCTGATCCGCGAGTCACGTGTCCCAGGAGGGACCGCTAACGAAATGCGGTGACCTGATGAATTCTCGACGGGTTGATGATGAAATGTCAAACTCAGTTGCATATAAGGTAGTTGAAACGATAGGTAGGTCTTTGCCGGTTCCGGAAGGCAGGCTCGTGGCCCACTCGCCGGGCCACCAAGGGGCTTGGCACTGGTATGAAGACCACGCCCGCGGTACGGGCGAGCTGGCCCGTCGGTTCGCAGAGTCGTGGGGTGGCGGTGAACTCGCCTACCGGCTCGGGCGCGACCACGACGCGGGCAAAGGAGCCTGTGCGTGGCAGGAGGGGCTGATCAAGGAGGCAGCCACCGGCCGCAAGGTCAGACGGCCTCCGCACAACGACGCCGGAGCCCTCTTGTTCGCCCGGGCGACCGAGCCTTTTCCCGCTCTGCTGCCCTGCGCCGGTGTGATCCAGGGACACCACACCGGTCTGTCCGCGTGGTCAGAAGTCCGGCTCCGGCTGAAAGCCCTGATGGCCGACTCCAGCGAGGTGGACGAAGCGATCCACCGAGTCGCCGCGGTCATGCCGGAAATCCTGGACGGCTCCCACCCGGGGGCTCCGGACTGGCTCGACCCGCGCGACAGGGTCTCTGTGGAGATGCTGGTCCGCATGACCTACTCGGCCGTGGTCGACGCCGACCGGCTCGACACCACCGCCCACTTCAGACCCGGCACGCACATCCGGCCGCACGTCGGCATGCCGGAACTGTGGGCAAGATACGAGGCCCGCCGCCAGGAGGCCCTCGCTGAACGCCAGCGCTCCAAGGGCGCTTCCTGGCTGGACAAGCTCCGCGAGAACGTCTACCAGGAGGCACTCGAAGCCGCCGCTGGCAAGCCGGGTGTGTACCGGCTGCACCTTCCGACCGGCGCCGGAAAAACATTCACCGGCGGAGGCTTCGCCCTCCGCCATGCCTCCCTCCACGGGCTGCGGCGCGTGATCGTCGCAGTCCCGTTCATCTCGATCACCGAACAGAACGCAGCGGAATACCGAAGCCTCCTGGACCCGGAGCAAGGACCGCCGGTGGTGCTGGAACACCACTCCGCTGTGAACGTCGAAGCTCCACAACGCGCGCCGCAGTCCGCCGTCACCTCGACAAACGCGCGCAAGGGCCAGAAGGCTGGTCAGCCCAACCGGTGGGCGAAACTGGCGACCGAGAACTGGGACGCCCCCTTCATCGTCACCACCACCGTCCGCCTAATCGAAACGATCTTCGGGAACACCCCCTGGGCCACCCGCCGACTTCACCGGCTCGCCAACTCCGTGATCGTCCTCGACGAAGTCCAGGCCCTCCCCGACAGGCTCCTGACCCCGATCCTCTCCGGCCTGCGAGAACTCGTGGAGCACTACGGCGTGACCCTCGTACTGTCCTCAGCGACCCAGCCGGAACTCGCCGCACTCAACCCCTGGCGCTCCGGCCTCCCGCAGCGTGACGTCGTCGCCGACCCCGCGCCACTCTTCGAGCAACTGTGCCGCGTCAGATACGAGTGGCGGACCGGCCCGGAGGTAACCCTCACAAGCATCGCCGCCGAGGCGGTGAAGCACGACCAGGCCCTCGTCGTGGTCAACGGAACCAAGGACGCCAGCCAGGTCCACCGGGTCTGGCAAAGCACGAACCGCGACGAGAACCCAGGCGCCCTGCACCTGTCGACCCGCATGACCGGCGGCCACCGGCGGGAAACCATCCAGAACACGAAGCAACGCCTGGAGAAGGGCCTGGACACTCTCCTCGTGTCCACCTCGCTCATCGAAGCCGGCGTCAACCTCGACTTCCCCCGCGGATACCGCGCCAGATCAACCCCGGAGTCCGAACAGCAGGCCGCTGGACGAGTCAACCGTGAGGGCAAGCGCCCCGCGCAGGACAGCGTCATGACCATCTTCGATCCCCGGGACGGCCTCAACCCGGAGCTCGTCTACAACACGTGCGCCATCGCAGCAGCGTCCCGCCGCTTCGGCGACAGGCTGGCCGCTCCCGACAATCTGAACGCCCTCCGCTCGTATTACCAGCACCGCTACCGTCTCCAGGCAGGACAACACTCCAAGGACCCCAACGGAGCCACCGGAGAAGCCATCGAAGCACTGCGAGCGAAGCTGCACTACCCGGAGGTCGCGCACAGAATGCGCATCATCGACAACGAACACTCCGTAGCCGTGGTCGTCATCCGCCCCCAACTCGAAATAGAGACCCGGCACGCCGCCCAAAAAGCAGTCGCCCAGCTCCGCCACGGCCTGCCGACGCCAACGACCTACCGCACCCTGCAGGAACACATGGCATCCATCCCCGAGCGAGAACTGCAACTGGCGATCAACACCGGCCACGCAATCGAGGTCACCGGTGACCTGCACGAGTGGGTCGGCCCCTACCACCCCCAACGAGGCATCGAACCCCCAGCATGACGATTCAGACCACCACACAACACCCCACCTCTAGGCTTGCGGATCGCAACTCATGGCGCTGGTAGTCCCGCAGGAACGGAACCGAAAATGGCGGTCGCCCTTCGGGGCGGCCGAGGATCGCAACCAGTCCGCGTAGAGGGTTCGGATGTCGGCGCGCTTGTGGCGGTCGCCCTCCGGGGCGACCGAGGATCGCAACATCTCCTCAGGCTGGGGTGATGGACTCGGGTGGCGCCGTGGCGGTCGCCCTCCGGGGCGACCGAGGATCGCAACGGTCTGGTCGGCTACGGCCACGCGGGCGATGCCGTCGTGGCAGTCGCCCTCCGGGGCGACCGAGGATCGCAACTCCAGGGACGCGAGCGACACAGCAGACAATCCCGGGGTGTGGCGGTCGCCCTCTGGGGCGACCGAGGATCGCAACGCCTACGGATTCACCCGCGCCACTGCCGCCCGGCTGTGGCGGTCGTCCTCCGGGGCGACCGAGGATCGCAACGGCTGGTGGTACCTCGGGCGTCCCCTCGACGAGGAGTGGCGGTCGCCCGTCGGGGCGACCGAGGATCGCAACGACACCGGCCGGGCCCGGCACGGGATCACCGCCAGGAGCGGCGGTCGAGGATCGCAATCGCAAGATGCCGCCCGACCTCTCTGGTCGGGACGGGTGGTGGTCGTTCTTCCGGGCAGCCGAGGAGCAACGGTTCCAGCGCCGACGAACCACTTCTGACGCGACAGCGCCCACAGCCGTCCCGATCGTTGGCCACGTGGCAACGCGTGACCAACAGCGGGCAGGAACGGGCAGAAACACCCTGATGGAGCCCGATCTAGACGGAAGGCGAGAACCTTCACTCAGGCCATAAACTGCCTGGTCAGAAGCCCTTCGTGCCTGGGTCCGACCAGGGGTGGCGGCCCCGATCGCGCTCCAGGCGCGGGTAGTCACGAACGCAGTCCCAGATTCTGATTGATCTCCGTCGTCACCTCGGAGAAGTTCATGGTCATGAAGCGCAGACCCGGAGCCTCCTCTCTGATCAGCCGACGGCACATCTCGGTGGCGTGGTCGATACCGAGCGCCCTGACCGCCCTTGGGGTCGTCTTCGTCGCCGAGCATCCGCTCGGCGAGCCCCGGCGGGACGACCACGGTGCTCGGGCTCGCGAATCGGCGCAGCGAGCGGATCGTGGTGATTGGCACGATCTCCGGGATAATCGGCGTCAGGCACCCGTGTATCGAAGCCGACCCGCCACCCCATCACTCTTGGGGCGTGTGCTCGTTGATCGCTCGCGGAACACGGTCGTACCACCGGTGCGCCGTCTGCCCGATCGGAGGACGCATGCCCGCAGCCAACAGCCCGCTCGGCCGTCTCATCAAGAGCCTGGGTGCCGCCCCTGCCCCGCGGCACTACCCGCCGACCAAGCTCGGCCGGCTGTGTGCCGCGCTCGCCATGGAACCGCTCCCGGAACTGGCCCCGCCCGCCGCGACTTCCCGTCGCGGGCGGGCGGGGTGACACTCAGCGGCCCGGTCAGCAGCCGTTGAGGACGGACGACAGCGCGCTCTTCTCCGTCGAGTCGACGGTGAGCCCGTAGTAGTGCTTCACCTGGACCCAGGCGCGGGCGTACGTGCACTTGTAGGCGGTACGCGACGGCCACCAGGTACCAGGGTCCTGGTCGCTCTTGGACTGGTTGACGTTGTCGGTGACCGCCAGCAACTGGGGGCGGGTGCGGTCGTTGGCGAACTGCTCGCGCTTCGACGCGGTCCAGTTGTACGCGCCGGAGTCCCATGCCTCGGCGAGCGGGACAAGATGATCAATGTCGACGTCGGAGGCGGCGGACCAGGTCGCGCCGTCGTACGGCGAGTACCAGCTGCCGCTCGTGGCCGCACAGGACGAGTTCGTGACCACGCCCGTGCCGTCGCGCTTGAGGATCGTCTCTCTGGTGTCACACGCGCCGCTGATCGTGATCCAGTGGCGGAACAGGTCACGGTTGTAGCCGGTGCGCGAGTGCTCCGTCGTCACCGTCAGGGACGACAGGTAGGAGCGGGCAGTGGACGCGGCGATGGGGGTGGGGAGAGCGGCCTGGGCGGGGGTGGTGCTCAGGAGCGTCGCGACCGTGGTGACGGCGGCGATACCGGTGGCGAGTACACCACGGCGGGCGGTGGGGCGCATGAGGATTCTCCCGGGCTTGGGGACGGACATCGCAAGGAGCGCCCCCATCGTGGCGGCCCCGGCTCTATGCGGGTAGACCGCCTGCGTGAAATCCGGGTGACGGCACGTCAACAGGTGAACGTCCGGGCCCTGCACGACCGTGAACGGCAGCGCGCCGCAGAAGTCGCCGACAAGGTAGGAGCGAGCGGCGCCGCCCGTACGGGTGGTTCCGATACCAAGGGCGAACCGTCGGGAGCACGGTGTGCGTCGGGCAGGGCATGGACCGCATCGACGCGACACAAATTCCCGAGCCCGGACTGGTCGTACTTGACGTCACCGCCCCCGACGAGGCGACCGCGCACGCCGTGATGGCACAACTGGAGCGGTTGTGGGCCACCTCCGGCATCACCCCCGTACGACGGGAGCCTGGGGTACCGGGAGTCCGCGCCCGTGTGCATGCGGACATCCGGCGCCCCGGCACCCCGCCCAGTCCCTTCGACTGGACCTACAGCGCAGGGGTGTAGACAACGGCGGTGGTCTCGCACGGCCCGTCGGCGAAGACCTTCAGCGCTTCGAGTTCGCGCTTGTCGACGCTCAGGCCCCACCGCATTTTGGTGGCGACCCACTCCCCCACGTAGCGGCACTGCTGCCCGGTGGCCGGCGGCAGCCAGTCAGTCACATCCTTGTCCGACTTCTGCCGGTTGGTACGCGCCGTCACCGCAACCAGCGAGCCCTCCGCGCCTTGGTCATTCGCGTACGCCTCACGCCGCGCCGGGGACCACGCGGAGGCGCCGGAGTCCCACGCCTCGGCGAGCGGGACCATGTGGTCGATGTCGAGCTTGCCGGGGTCGGTGACCGTCTGCTCGTCGTAGTACGAGAACCACCGCCCGCCGGTCAGGGCGCAGTTCGCGCCCACCTGGGGGGAGTCCAGCGCCTCGGCGAGGAGGACCTCGTTGCGGGTGTTGCACCCGTCGTCCAGGTCAAGGCCGGTGTTCCAGTGCCGGAAGCTGGTGCGTTGGTAACCGTTCCGGCTCTCCACCGCCTCGGGCAGCTGCCCGACAGCGTCCGAGAGCATCAGGACCTCGGCGTGGGCCGGGGTGGCGGAGAGAAGAGGAACGAGGACGACAGCGGAGGCGGACAGCGCGAGGCCGCGCAACAGGTTCTTGATCACAAACCGCAGTGATACCGGCTCCCCGCCGCCCGTCGGGCCGATCTCCATACCCGCTCCCCCGTACGGACGAAGATTTTCACCGCAGAAACGTCAACTCACATCGCCCCAGGGCCTCTACGCGTTCCCGTGGAGCGGATGGCTCGCGGACTGCTCCCGGCATGACCGCCCCGGTCCGGATTCGTCGACATGATGTGCGGGCGCCGGCGCCTGAGAAGGCTTCTTGGGGCGAGCCCTTCGTGACGATCAGCACGGCCGATGCGATCACGACATCGCTTTCAAGGAGATCCGAACGGGAGGTAGGCCAGGTGTCGCAGCGCTGAAGCGACTTTCAGCTCCGCTTGGTACGCCGTCCATCGCTCGGGGAGCAGGTCCCCGCTGTGGCGAGTGATGGCGTCTCGTGCAGCTGACCTCGAATCAGCTGGCAGTGGTCAACACCGTGGACCGCGCACCGGGGAATCGTCGCGTGCGCTGGATCCGGAACGACCGAAGTCATCGCCCGACGGGTGGTGAAGTTACTCCGACTGCCTGGCGTGGAGCTGCCGGCACGTTGCCTTCGCGTTCACCGACCGGGCGGTCGGAGAACTGGACCGGCACATCGTCTCCCGCTTGCGAGTGGAACTGGGAGATGTCCGTGGACTGGCCGAGCTCTTCGTCGACACGATGCGTGGCTGCGCCTTGAGAGGCAGGCTCAGCGGCTTTGGGCGTTGTCCCACGCTCTGAGGATCTCCGGGGGAACGCGCCCTCGGGACGGTACGTCGTACCCGTTTTCACGAGCCCACGCGCGGACGGCGGCGGTGTCGACGGGGGCGGAGGCAAGACGGTCGTAGGGCTGGGGTTTCAGGAGAACGGGATGTGAGGGCGTGAACGTGGGGGGAACGTCGAGCAGGCTGTGCGGGAACTGGGGTACGTGTGTCTCGCCGGTGAGGACGGACAGGAGGAAGCTGGTAACGGTTCCGTCGTAGGTGAACCAGCGGGGCCCGCGGGCCTCGTTGACCGCGATCCGCCAGCGGCTGCTGTCGGTGACGGGATCGGTGATCCAGAAAAGGTACTCGCCGTTGCCGGTCACACCGCAGGCGAAGAGGTGGTCGGGGTCGTAGGGCACGGGGTGTGTGCCGCGGTCGTAGTCCGTGCGTAGTTGGGCCCGGATTCGCGCGGGCATGGGGCCGATAAGGTTGACGTACTCGGTGGGTCCGTGGGGATGGTAAAGGGTGAGGTAGTCGGAGAAGTATCCGGGCCCGTACCGGTCGGCGAGGGCCTTGTAGTCGTCAGGCAGGGGCATTCCGAGCGTGGCCTCGATTCCGTTCCAGTCGATGTACATCGCCGGATTCGGGGGAGGACACAGCCGGACAAGGGCCTCAAGATCAGTCATTCATTCCCAGTCTGCGTCGATTCTGCTGCGCTGCGTGTTCAGGGTTGGCGAAGTTGGTGTCCATGAAGTATCCACCGGATCCGTCGGCGGCCATGAAGACGCGTGAGGGCACCGAAGTCGCCGTGTCGTCGGTGTACTCAAGAAAGACGCTGTACTGGACGGTCTGGCCCGGGACACCGTTGGCGGGATCCCCCATGACCGCGTTGTAGATGTCCTGCTCCAGATCCCGCATGAGGGGGCTGTTGGTGGGGTTCTGCGTGATGGTGAAGAGGTTGTCCAGGTCGTCGCCCGTGCCTCCGAGCATCCGGGCGAGCATGTGTCCACGGGCCTGGTTGTAGAGGTTCCCGTCGATAAAGCCCGGCGGCCTGTGACGCTGGTTGGCCTCGGTGCCTTCATCAAGCATGTCGCGGGTGATCGTGGCGTGCATCTCGAAGGGGCGACCGTGCTCGTCCCGGACGAAGACGACCCTGCCGCCCCAGGTGTGGTCCGGTGAGCACCCGGCCAGACCCAGAGGGTCCGCCATGACGAACGGGTTGCTGACGTAGGCGTACTGGTGCGGGGCAGGTGCCAGGCCGAGCGGGTCCGGGCTGATATAGCGCCCGCTGTCCGGATCGTAGTAGCGCTGGACGTTGTAGTGGAGCCCCGTCTCCGGGTCGAAGTACTGCCCGGGGTGGCGGAGCGGGGTGTAGGCGGTGGCGTTGCTGTTCCACTGCGTCGTGCCCCAGGTCGTGGTGCGCGCACGCCAGGGGATGGATCCGTCGGGGGCCAGCATGTACTGCGGGCCGCCGGTGAGGTCGGTGACGATGGCGAAAAACCGCCGGTCGATCTCGCGCTGGTCGTCGCCGTCGGAGCCACCGTACGACTCCGCCTCGCTCCGAGTCTTCACCTCTCGCTGAGCCAGGGGCCGCAGACCGAGGTAGTCCCATACGAGGATGGTGTCACCGGCCCGTTGTTCCGCCAGTTGTGGTCCGTCCCAGCTGAAGTGCACCGATTCGATGACCGTGCCGTCAGCATGGTGGTGGACCTTGGCGATCCTGCGGTTGAGGCCGTCGTAGACATAACGCCAGAGGGTGCCGTCAGGAGTACTGACCTGGATCAGACGGTCTGCGGCGTCCCAGTCGAACGTCCATGTCAGCCGTTTGCCACTCAGTGAGCGGCTGCTCCGTTCAACGAGCCGTCCCTGCTCGTCGTGGGTGTGGTGACGTCGGCCGGCGCGGGTCAACAGGGTGCCGTCGTAGTGACGTTCACCCGCCGTGTCCTGTACAGGTGCGGATCGTGCACTGACATCGGACGTCACTTGGTCGCCCGCGCTGTTGTAGGTGTACTTCTCGCTCCAGCCTCGTGCCTGCACACCGGTGATACGGCCGCCCGCATCCAGCGTGAAGGTACGGCGGCCGGTGATGTTGTCGTCGATGGCGACGGGTGTGCCGTCGGGCTGGTAGGTGAAGGCCCTGGCGAGAACCTCGGCGTCCGCCGTCTCTATGCTGTGCTCCGTGAGCCGGCCTACCGGATTCCAGGACTGCCGCATCACCAGGGAATCGTCGAGGGTCCTGGTGGTCTCCCTGCCCAGGGAGTCACGCTCGAAGCTGAAGGCATGGTCCCCGACGCCGTAGCCGGTCAATCCCTCCGGGCCGTAGTGAAGGCTGCTCTCGGCACCGGAAGGGGTACGCCGCCAAACACGCCGACCCTGCGCGTCGTAGCTGTAGCGGAAGGTCTGCCCGTTCACCGTCTCCGATATGAGGCGGCCGGTGACGTCGGACTCGCGCGTGATCCGGGCGTCTGGGCTGACGATCTCCTGGACGGTGCCGCTGGAGGCATAGGCGAAAGCGGCGAGGGTGCTGCCCTCGTGGGTGACCCGCTCCACGCGGCCGAGGATGTCGCGTTCGTACTCCAACACCTGCCCTGCCGCGTTGCGCCGAGCGGCCAGACGACCCACGGCGTCGTACGTGTAGGTCATCGAGCGACCGTCGAAGTCCCTCTCCTCGACGAGCAGGCCGGCCAGGTCGTAGACGTATGTCCACGAAGCACCTTCGGAGTTGGTGACCTGCGTCAAACGCAACTCGGTGTCATGGGTGAAGGCGTAGGAGGTTTCGTCCGCACTGGTTTCGAGGGGCAGGTCGAAGTGGGTGTAGGAGTGGGCTCTGACCCGCCCCATCCGGTCGGTGTACCGCAGAAGGTTCCCTTCACCGTCCCAGGTCCACTCCTCCCGGCTCCCGTCGGGCAGTTCGCGCCATGCCGGTTTCCCCTCGACCGTCCACTCCTGGTGGACGGAGCCGCCGAGGGCGTCGGCGACGCCGGTCACACGGCCGAAGGGATCACGGGTGCAGACGGCTTCGGCACCGTTGACCGCGGTGATCGTTACGGGCAGGCCCGCCTCGTTGTTCCGGACGCGGATCGGGTCGCCCGCCGGGGGACGGATCTCGACGACACCGCCCGCGCTGTCGTACCGGTACTCCGTCGTTGCCCCGAGAGGACTGACCACGGCCGTGCGATTGCCGCGCGCGTCGTACACGTACCGGTATCGGGCGCCTCCTCGCTCGACCACCTCGACTGGGAGTCCGAGGTCGTTGTACGTGGCCCAGGTCCGCTCCCCGTCCGGGGCGGTCATCGCTATGACGTTGCCGAAGGCGTCGCGTTCCAGTTCCGTTGTCTGCCCGAGCGGATCGGTTGCCACGACGAGCCGGTCGTAGGCGTCGAAGACGTACTGGCTGGTGTTCCCCAGAGGGCCGGTCTCCGCCACGACCTGCCGACGGTCGTTGAGACGGTAGATGGTGGTGGCGCCCTGGGAGTTGGTGAAGCGGGTGACACCGCCACCAGATTCCGGATCCGTCTCGTAGGCGAAAGTGCTGGAGAGGTATCCGTCAGGGCCGACGGTACGGGAGACACGTCCTGCGGTGTCGTAGCGGTACTGGTAGGTGGAGTTGTTGCGGTCGGTCCAGGAGGTGACTCGGGCGTCGGCGTCGTAGGTGAAACGCAACGGGACGCCGGAGGAGTTGGTGACCGCGTTGAGGTTGCCGTCGGGGTCGTAGCCGTAGGTCATGACGGTGACCGGACCATCGGGAGTGCGCAGGACCGTGGAGCGTACGCGGCTGTCGCCGGTCGTGAGGGTGACGTGGTAGCCGCCGTCGTGGACGACACCGGTGGGGGCGCCGTCAGGGCGGCGACGGATGGTGATGCCGTTGCCATGCCGGTCCTCGATCTCCGTCAGCCAGTGCGCCTTCGACGTACGGTACGGGCTCCCGGTGAACCTCCGGACCAAGCCTGACCGCAGGTCCGTCACCGCGTACGTGGTCACGTCGTCGGCAAGGCCACCGTGCGTCAGGGGCAGGCGGTCACCTTCCAGCGGAAGAACACCCTCACGGTCGCCGGGAGCGGGCAGACGCGGGTAGATGAGGACCGAGCCGTCCTCGCGCGCCAGGAGCGCGCCGCGACCGCGGTTGTCGAGTTCGATCCGCTCGTCGAGAGTGGAGGCCCAACTACGGCCGAACCAGTACCCGTACCGGTACCCCGACAGATGCGTACGCCGCAGGACGAGCGGAAGTATGCCGGGAAGAGCAAGATCCGTCTGAGGCAGCACCATCTCACCGGTGACAACGTCGACCGGGTCGGTGGCGCAGGTCTTCTTCTCCAGCGAGACCGCGTTGCCGCGGGCATCGTTCGTCGCTCCGTCAAGGGACGCCGGCTTCATGCGGGTGTCGTCGGGATGTTTGCGGGCAGGACCCCCGGAGTCGCCGCGCCGGTCGCCCAGGTCGCCGTCGTCCCGATGACCGCCGCCGTTGATCTTCTTGAGGCGGTCGTCGATGTCCAGGTCGGTGTTCTTGTGGGTCTTGGAACTGAGGCCGATGGCGTCGGGCAGTTCCTTCCCGAGGTGCTTGCCGATGTGGTTGTGGCC